>JBGZHY010000031.1:0-51006 GCA_041848045.1 Lachnospiraceae bacterium | reverse complement strand
TTTGGATTCTGTACTTCAAAAGAAATCATTCCGATAAAAAAGATGAAAAATATTCTTTCCCAAACCAAAAAACAGGACACATAACGTGTATCCGTACAACAAACAGAAGGTCTTAAAGCTGGCTTATAGAGCCGGTTTCAATACCTTTTTCTTTGAAAAACTGTCAAACTCGGGATTATATCTTAATTTCTCTATATGTCAATACTTAAAAATAACAGCGACAGCTTTTCTTCTATGCCGCACCTAAAAACGGAGCAGGAATACACCCCTGCTCCGTCCTCTTTTCCCCTCTGCCCTATCTTACTTTTTCGGATAAAAACCGCTTGGTGCATCGGAAAGATTGATTAAAATATTCTTCATCTGGGTATAATGATCAATGATGACCTTATGGGTTTCACGTCCGATACCGGAAGCCTTATAGCCTCCAAACGGCGCCCCTGCCGGAATTGCATTGTAGGTGTTTACCCACATTCTTCCGGTTTCTATCGCACGGCTGACACGAATGGCACGATTCAAATCACTTGTCCATACGGCACCGCCCAAACCGTATTCGCTGTCGTTTGCCATGGCAATCACTTCTTCTTCCGTCTTAAACTTAATGATAACCGCCACCGGACCGAATACCTCATTGCGGGCAATACTCATATCATTTGTCACATTGGTCAGCAGGGTAGGCTTATAGAACGCACCCTTGGCAAGCTCACCCTCCGTTATCCGCTCACCGCCGCAGGCAAGAACGGCGCCTTCTGCAAGAGCCTTCTCTACCCAGGCATGAATCTGGTTTAACTGATTCATATTGATTTGCGAACCCATCTGGGTTTCCGGATCCAAAGGCAGTCCGACCTTAACCTGATTAAAACGCTCCACCGCCTCCGCAACAAACTTATCGTAAATATCTTCATGCACGAAAACGCGGGAACCTGCACAGCAAACCTGTCCCTGATTGAACAAAATACCCAACTGCAGACCGTCCATCGCCTTCTCCCAGTTGCAGTCCGGGAAATAAATATTGGCAGACTTTCCGCCAAGCTCCAAGGTCGCCGGAATCAAACGATCAGAAGCCGCCTGCGCCACACTGCAGCCGATCTGGGTAGAACCGGTAAAAGCAAGCTTCCGAAAGCCCGGATGATCGATAATATACTGGCCGGATTTGGAGCCTGAGCCGGTAATCACATTAAACACTCCCGCCGGCAATACATGCTGTATCAGTTTGGTAAGCTCCAGTACACTCAAAGGCGTCGCACTGGATGTTTTAAACACCGTACAGCAGCCGGACGCCAACACCGGTGCCAGCTTCCATGCCGCCATCAAAAACGGAAAGTTCCAAGGTACAATTTGTCCCACAACACCGATCGGCTCACGGAAAATCAAGGATAAGGTATTATTTTCCAGCATAGAGGCGGAACCCTCTTCCGCTCTGATCACGGAAGCAAAGTATCGAAAATGGTCTGCCGCAAACGGAATATCAATATTTCTCGTTTCCCGAATCGGCTTGCCGTTGTCCATGCTCTCCACGGTAGCAAGCTTTTGTGCATTCGCTTCTATAATATCGGCAATATCCAGCAGAATCTTCGCTCTCTGTATAGGTTCCACCGCCTTCCATGCCGGAAATGCCGCCCACGCCGCCTCAACCGCCTTGTCTACATCCTCCTTGGTGGCTTCTGCGCAAGTCGCCAGCTTCTCACCTGTGGATGGTGAAAATGTATCAAAAGTACCTCCATCGGAAGCCTCCACCCACTGACCGCCAATATACAAACCATATTTGTTGTCCAATAATTGTCCCATAGATAAATTCTCCTTTCCGGGTATAATCATATTTCAGTTAGATATGCCTAACTCCATAAAACACTATAACATAACATTTTGCACAATACAAGCCGCCTTTATAAAGTAGTTTATTTAACATAAATGACAAAACAAAGACAAAATTCTAAAACTTAATTGTTATTTTTATGGCAATTTCAAAAGCTTTTAAGCTTTTTCTCATACATCTGTACAGCAGAATTTCTCTCGGCATCTCCAAGTAAAAAAGGACTCCGAAGAGTCCCCAAAAGTGATATATCAGGCAGAGCTTTATATTGCCAATACGCAAGGCATTCCCGTTTTCCTGCTTTTCGGCAAATCAAGCAGGCGCTGATTGGCGCTGCCTCTGAACTTCAGGCTGATGTCATACAGCTCTTCCACAAAGGGACCGTCCACCAAAACATCAATCTGCTCCAGAATATACGCCGTGTCGGCAGTATATGCCCGCCCTCCGGGCAAAAAATCCTCCTCGTAAACATAACCCGTATAACACCACAGATTCTTACTGTCGCCGTATTGTGCGCGAAAATCCCGCAGCAAGGCGGCTATTTCCTTTTGATGGGCAGGGTCTAAGGGTTCGCCCCCCAGCAGGGTCAGACCGCTGATATAATAGGGCTGTATAGAAGCAAGCAGCTCGCTTTGCGCCGCAGCGTCAAAACACTTTCCGTAAGAAAAATCCCAGGCCTCTTGATTGAAGCAGCCCTTACAGCCGTGCCTGCAGCCGGATACAAAGAGAGAACTGCGAACACCTAAGCCGTTTGCGATGTCATGATACTTGATGCCCGCATAATGCATACTTCTCCCTCTCTTTCCCTCATCTTCTACAGATGCAGCACCCTGTCCCGAATTTCCTGGGTTCTTCCCTGATTCCAGAACTGTGTGCCGATATATCCGCAGGTTCTCCTTGCCACATTCAGCTTTGTCTGATCACGGTTGCCGCACTTCGGACAAACCCACTCAAGCTTCCCTCTGTTTTCCTCGATCAGAATCTCCCCGTCAAAGCCGCAGCCCTGACAGTAATCGGATTTGGTGTTAATCTCTGCATACATGATATTTTCATAAATAAATGAAAGCACGGACATTACCGCCTCTATATTATCCTGCATATTCGGCACCTCCACGTAGCTGATGGCACCGCCCGGCGAAAGCCTTTGGAAGGCGCTCTCAAAGCTCAACTTGGTGAAAGCATCGATCTTCTCACTGACATGGACGTGATAGGAATTGGTGATATAGCTCTTGTCCGTAATGCCCTCTATCACCCCGAAACGCTTTTGCAGGCACTTGGCAAATTTATAGGTCGTTGACTCCAAAGGCGTTCCGTAAATGGAATAGTCAATATTCTCCCTGGCTTTCCATTCCGCGCAGCGGTCGTTCATATACTGCATAACCTGAAGGGCAAAAGGTCTTGCACTCTCTTCCGTATGGCTCTTGCCCGTCATATATTTTACACATTCATACAAACCCGCATATCCCAAGCTGATGGTGGAATATCCGCCATACAAAAGCTTGTCGATAAGCTCTCCCTTTTTGAGTCTGGCAAGAGCGCCGTACTGCCATAAAATCGGCGCTACGTCGCTCGGCGTTCCCAGCAAACGCTCATGCCTTGCCCGCAGGGCTTTATGACACAGCTGCAGGCGCTCGTCGAAAATAGACCAGAACCTCTCCAAATCTCCGCCGCTGGACAAGGCCAAATCCACCAGATTCAGGGTTACCACACCTTGATTAAAGCGTCCGTAATACTTCGGTTTACCTTCTTCATCCACATAAGGCGTCAAAAAACTGCGACAACCCATGCAGGTATAGCAATGCCCTTCTCCGTTTTTATCCACCTTCAGCTCCAGCATCTTTTTCTCGGAAATATAATCCGGCACCATGCGCTTGGCGGAACAGCGTGCCGCCAGCTGCGTCAGATGGTAATACTTGCCGCTCGGATGTATATTGTCCTCCTCCAAAACATAGATCAGCTTCGGAAATGCAGGCGTTACCCAAACGCCGCTTTCATTTTTAACCCCCTGGAGGCGCTGGTGCAGCATCTCCTCGATAATCATGGCAAGATCGGCCTTTTCCCGCTCGTTCTTTGCCTCATTCAGGTACATGAACACGGTGATGAAAGGCGCCTGTCCGTTGGTGGTCATCAGCGTCACCACCTGATACTGGATGGTCTGCACACCTTTATTGATTTCCTGACGCAGCCGTTTATCCACGATATGCTCTTTCCTGTCGGCGCTGACCGGCAAACCGTACATCTCCGCCTCCACCTGGGCAATAATCTTCTGCCTGCTGATATCCACAAAAGGCGCCAGATGCGTCAAGGAAATACTTTGACCGCCGTACTGGCTGCTTGCCACCTGGGCAATAATCTGGGTGGCAATGTTGCAGGCGGTGGAAAAGCTGTGGGGCTTTTCGATAAAGGTTCCGGAAATCACGGTTCCGTTTTGCAGCATATCCTCCAGATTAACCAAATCGCAGTTATGCATATGCTGGGCGAAATAATCGGAATCATGAAAATGGATGATGCCCGCCTTATGGGCCTCTACAACATCCGGCGGCAGCAAAAGACGCTCCGTCAAATCCTTGGAAACCTCTCCTGCCATATAATCCCTCTGGACACTGCTGACCGTCGGATTTTTATTGGAATTTTCCTGCTTGACCTCTTCGTTATCACATTCAATCAGGGAAAGAATCTTCTCATCCGTTGTATTGCTCTTGCGTTTTAAGCTCTGGACATAGCGGTAAGTGATATATTTTCTGGCAACCTCAAAGGCCTGTGCCGCCATAATCTGATTCTCCACCATATCCTGAATCTCTTCCACATGCACCGCTCTGTTCATCGCCAGACATTGCTTTTCCACCTGATCGGCAATGGCATCAATCCGTGCCTTGCTCAGCTGCTTGTCCGCCTCCACTACCGCATTGGCTTTATAAACAGCCGCAATAATTTTACTGATGTCAAATGCCAGCTCCGTACCGCTTCTTTTAATAATCCTCATTGCCCTGCCTTCTTTCCGTGCTCCCTTAACTTTCCGTATAAGCACATATTATAAATACAATCGTCCTTGACCACCGCATTGCGCAGCAAGCCCTCCCGCAAAAATCCGTTCTTTTCCAACACCCTTGCGGAAGCAAGATTCGGTTCGTACACCGAAGCGCTGATGCGTATGATATCTAGGTGTTCAAACGCCAGTATACACATCTGTCCGACCGCCTCCGTCATAATACCTCTGGACCAATACCTCCTGTCCAAAAGATAACCGAGCTCCGCGTCCTTTCTGCTGTTAGCCTTTCCTCTCTCCACCGTAATATTGCCGATGATTTCTCCATCCAGCGTAATGGCGCGGAAAATGCCGCCTTTTCCCTCCTGTTCAGCCACTATCTTAAGCCACCGGTCCGCATCCTCTCCGGTATAAGGATAAGGCAACCCGTCATACAAATATCTTCTGTCCGCCTCATTGCAAAGCCTGATGAGGCTTTCCTTGTCGGAAAAAGACCACTTTTTCAACTTCATTTTCTTCCCCGCTCTTTTCTTCTTACTTTTGGCAAAAGAGATTGTACACCACTATATATAGTTTAGTCAATACAAAAATCCACTGTATACAGTGGATTCCTGCCAAAATTCTTTTTTTATTTTTGTGCATTATTTCGAATTTTTCTGCTTGACAAACAGGCAAACCATACTCCTCGGCGCCAGCAGGATGTTTTCTTTCTCAAAGATCTTTTCCTCTCCTAAGGGTGCGTAAAAAGCTCCCTCCTTTATGCCCGTGTCAAAAGCCAGGTACCAGGCATGGGTTTTGGCAATTCTCGGAAGGGCAAAATCATGGGCTTCCCAGTGCATATTGTACAGAATATAAATATCATGCTGCTCTTTTTCTTTCGGAAAATACTTGGCGCTGTAATACAAGCCCATCTGCCGGTGATGCTGTTCAAACTCCGCCTTCCATGCCTGGGTTCCGTGAACGGATAAATCCGGCATCCCGCAGGACAAGGTATCCAGCATGGTAAACTCCTCCCCGCGGGAAAAAGCGGCGTAACGCTCCCGCAGCGCCGTAAGATAACGCAGCCATTCTGTTCTGTCTTTGTGCTTATTCGCCAGCTTCCAATCCGGATAGGACAGCGCATTATCCTGACAGTAGGCATTATTGTTCCCTCCCCGACTGTGTCCAAATTCATCTCCTGCACAGAGCAAAGGTACGGAGGGACTTAAAAACGTAAAAGCAAGGGCGTTTCTGTACAGCTGCTCCCGCAGCTGCAGAATTTTCTTTTTCTTGCTTTTCCCCTCCTCACCGCAGTTCCAGGAATGGTTTAACAGCGCGCCGTCCTTATTGTTCTCTCCGTTGTCCTCATTATGCTTTCTGTCATAGCAAAACACATCCATCAGAGAAAAGCCCTGCATGTCCGCCATGTATTTAATCTGCTTTACCGGCGGATTCCTGCGGATGGCCTGCAAAGCGGCAAACAGCATGCCCTCGTCCCCTTTCAGGAAGCGACGCATATCATTTTGAAACCCGTCATTGTACAGCAGCATGTTCTGCCTTTGCACTCCCTCTTCCGTATACGGAAATACCAGCTTGGTTGCGGCAAGTCCGGCATCCCTGACAATACTTTTCATCCGGAAGCTCCCGGTAATATACACACCGTCGATATGATATTCGCTGACGTAATAACGCAGTACATCCAAGGCATAGGTGCTGTCTTCCTCCGAAAAATAAAACTCCTGCCACAGCTCCATACCCGCCCTGTGGCAGGCCTTCACCAGGTCTTTGTAGGCATTTTGCACCTGTCTGTTTTTTCGGGTACAGAATGAAGCCTTCGGCGCAAAATGGAAACAGGGTTCATAGCCCCAAAGATCAACCTTCCCGTCTTTGCGCAGTTCCGCAAACTCCTGGCAGGGCATCAGCAAAAGGGTGGTAAAGCCTAAGCCGCGAATGTAGGGCAGCTTCTCCGTCAGCCCCTGAAAGGTTCCCTTATGCACCACGCCGGAGGAAGGGGACTTCGTCAATGCCCGCACATTTACCCGGTAAATCATCGCCTTATGTATATCCGCCCGCAGGCAACTATCACCCTCCCAATCATAGGGAGCACGATACAGCTTTGCCCGCAGCGGCGCCGTCTGTTTCTTGCCCCAGGTATCTCTGCCGGAAAAGCTTTTGCCGTAAGGATCCGCAAAACAACCCCTTTCCTCTGCAAAAAACCGATATTCCGTATCCGCCGGCAAGACGGCGGAAAGCTCCGCCGCCAAAAACCAGACATTGCCCACTCTTTGCCCCGGATCAAAGGCAAGGGACAAAAAAGCCTCCTGCTCATTTCTTTGATACAACAAAAGAGCAAGATGTTCCGTATCCGCCTCGACCTTTGCATATATCCTCTTACCTTCCGCGTATACACCCGTCCGGTACATGTCTTTACAGCATTCCATTACTTTATACTTCATCATCCTGCTCCCTATTCACTTTTTAAATATCCAAAACCACTTCCACCGGGCAATGGTCCGAGCCCATTACCGCGTTATGTATCTTTGCCTCCGCAATCCTTGTCTTCAAGTCCTCCGATACGATAAAGTAGTCAATACGCCAGCCTACGTTCTTGGCTCTGGCCCCCGCCCTGTAGGACCACCAGGAATACCTGTCCACCGCATCCGGGTACAGGTGCCTGAAGGTATCCACAAAACCGCTGCTTAAGACCGCTCCCATCTTTTCTCTCTCCTCATCCGTAAAGCCCGCATTCCTGCGGTTAGCCTTAGGATGCTTTAAGTCGATTTCCGCAAAAGCCACATTCAGATCCCCGCAGTAGATCAGCGGTTTCTTTGCCGCCAAGGACTTGATATAAGCCAAAAAGGCATCCTCCCAAGTCATTCGGTAATCCAGTCTGGCCAGCTCATTCTGAGAATTGGGTGTGTAGCAGGTCAACACATAATAATCTGCAAATTCGGCGGTGATGACCCTGCCTTCCTTATCATGCTCTTCTATGCCCAGACCGTAATGTACCTCTAAAGGCTTTTCCTTGGTAAACAGCGCCACGCCGGAATACCCTTTTTTTTCGGCATAATTCCAATAATCATAATATCCCGGCAAATCCAGGTCGATTTGCCCCTCCTGCAGCTTGGTTTCCTGCAGGCAAAAAATGTCCGCATCCATATCCTTAAACACATCCAAAAAACCCTTGGTTACCGCCGCCCGCAAGCCGTTTACATTCCAGGACACCATTTTTTTCATTTGCACATACCCGCTCTTTCTCTGTTCACTAATCGTCAGATGCTTCTGCTTCCGATATGGAGAAGGTAAAGCGTTTTCTCGCCATCTCGTCGGAATCCAGATACTCGTCATAGGTACTGATCTTATCCACCAATTTGCCGTTGATGATTTCCATGATGCGGTTCGCCGTCGTCTGCACCACCTGATGGTCACGGGAGGAGAAAATCAGCACACCGCCGAACTTCATCATACCGTTATTCAAAGCCGTAATGCTCTCCATATCCAGATGGTCCGTAGGCTCGTCCAGCAAGAGCACATTGGCGCCGCTGATCATCAGCTTGGAAAGCATCACCCGCACCTTCTCGCCTCCGGACAGAACCTTTACTTTTTTCACGCCGTCCTCACCGCCAAAAAGCATGCGTCCCAAAAAGCCTCTGACATAGGTCACATCCTTTTCTTCGGAATACTGCGTCAGCCACTCCACAATGGTTTCATCTCCGGAAAAATCCTTGGTATTGTCCTTCGGGAAATAGGACTGACTGGTGGTCAGCCCCCATTTATAGGAGCCCTCATCCGGTTCCATCTCCCCCATTAAAATCTTGAACAAAACAGATTTTGCCCTTTCATTCGGCCCCACAAGAGCAACCTTATCTTCCCTGTTCAGCACAAAGCTGATATCGTCCAGAACCTTTACCCCGTCGATGGTCTTGGAAAGATGCTCCACCGTCAGCACCTCATTGCCGATTTCCCTGTTTGGTCTGAAATCAATATACGGATACTTTCGGGAAGAAGGTCTGATATCGTCCAGTTCGATTTTTTCCAGAGCCCTCTTTCGCGAAGTCGCCTGCTTGGATTTGGAGGCATTGGCGGAGAAGCGCTGAATGAACTCCTGCAGCTCCTTAATCTTCTCCTCCTTTTTGCGATTTGCCTCTTTCATCTGTTTAATCATCAGCTGACTGGATTCGTACCAAAAATCGTAGTTTCCGGCATACAGCTGTATCTTACCGTAGTCAATGTCCGCAATCATGGTGCAGACCTTATTCAAAAAGTATCTGTCGTGGGATACGACAATCACCGTATTTTCAAAATCGATTAAAAACTCCTCCAACCACGCAATGGCATCCAGATCCAAATGGTTGGTGGGCTCGTCCAAAAGCAGAATATCCGGATTGCCGAACAAAGCCTTTGCCAGCAAAACCTTCACCTTCAAGGCACCGCCCAAATCCTTCATGATGGTATAATGGTGCTCCGTTTCCACACCCAGACCGTTCAGCAGATTCGCCGCATCACTTTCGGCTTCCCAGCCGTTCATCGCGGCAAATTCGCCCTCCAGCTCCGCCGCCTTGATGCCGTCCTCGTCGTCAAAATCCTCCTTCATATAGATGGCTTCTTTTTCTTTCATGATTTCATACAGGCGTTTATTCCCCATGATAACCGTATCCAGAACGCTGTATTCATCATACTTAAAATGATCCTGTTCCAAAAAGGACAATCTTTGTCCCGGCGTAATGGCAATCTCTCCCTTGGTGGAATCCAGCTGACCGGATAAAATCTTTAAAAAAGTCGATTTTCCGGCACCGTTGGCACCGATCAGTCCGTAGCAATTCCCTTCCGTAAACTTGATGTTTACGTCTTCAAACAAAGCCTTCTTGCCCAATCTTAGTGTGATATTGTTTGCACTAATCATTTTTTTCCATCATTTCCTTCCAAAACGTTTATTGATTATCGAAACCTGCGGTAATTGCTTCCTGCCTGCATACCACCCCGCAGACTTGCCATTTCCGAAACCGTCACCAGCTGGTATCCCCTGCCGATCAGCTCCGGTATCAGCACGGCGCTGGCATCCGCCGTTGCTCCATATACATCATGCATCAGTATAATGTCCCCGTCCTTAACCTGGCTTAAAACGGTATCCACCGTAGTTTGTGCATTTTTATGCTTCCAGTCCAGGGTATCAATGGACCACAAAATGCTCGGATAACCCAAACTGCCGATGCTTTCCTTTACCTTTTCATCCAAGGCGCCGTAAGGCGCACGCATGGTAGTCGGCCTGATGCCTGCCGCCTGCTCTATGGCGGCTGCCGTCATATGCAAAGCTTCCTTTCTCTGCGCAGCACTTTGCTTGGTCAAATTCTGATGCGCCCAGGTATGGTTGCCTATTTCATGTCCCCCCGCCGCCATTCTCTGCAGCAGATTTGCGCCTTTTCCGACCTCTTGTCCGATAACGTAAAAGGTCGCCTTTGCCCCATGGGCATCCAAAATATCCAAAATACGCGACGTATGCGCGGTATGCGGACCGTCGTCATAGGTCAGGGCAATCATAGGCTTGCTGGGGTCAATATTTCTTGTGCCCGTTCCCTGAGAGGCAGCCGGCTTATCCGCCGGAAGCTCTAAAGATTCCCCCGGCTCTCCGGCATCTTTTCCGCGAATCGCAAACACCAGACCTTCAATACGAGTGCCCACGCCATGACTTCCCGCTTCCTCGCCGTTTTTTACCCAAGGTGTAAAGGCACCGTTTTGTAAAACCCTGTAATAAATATCATAGTGATTAGCCAAATCACCGTTTAACCAAACCTTCACCGACTCCAGAGGCTGCTGCCCCAAATCCGCCGCGCCGGTTTCCGCACGGTTCTCCACCGCAGGCAGCCAGCCGCTGCCGCTTAGATTCACCTGATAAACCACCGTACCGCTCATACCCTCCGGCTGCCCCACAAGCCCTATCCGCAAAGCGGAAGGATAATTGCCCTGAACATACAGCTTGGTATTGTCCTGTATCTCCGCACTCCATCCCGCCTTTGCACCCTCTGCGGCAAAGAAGGCGGAGTAAACGGCCTGCAACTGTGTATTCGCCTTCACCTGCATACTAGTGCATACAACAAACATGCACATACACAGCAAAACGCCTATATAATGTAATCCCTGTATTTTTTGTTTCCATTTTTGTAACATCTGTATCTTACCTCATTTCTTTATGTTATGCCACGGCTTCGGTAGTATAACATCAAAAACCGGTATTTAAAAGTCATTTACCCTTACTGATTTCATGCTAAAATCTTACGCTGTATAAGGTTTTAATACAAAATACTCAAGGCAATCGCCGCTCCTGTATACAAAAGCAAAATACCGTATGACAGGTAATCCGCCTTTTGATAAAGCAAAGGCTTCATTTTCGTTCTTCCCTCTCCT
Organism: Lachnospiraceae bacterium; assembly: GCA_041848045.1. GTDB lineage: Bacteria > Bacillota > Clostridia > Lachnospirales > Lachnospiraceae > CAKAHY01. The sequence continues at coordinate 39,829 of JBGZHY010000031.1, read as the reverse complement.
CCGTGATAGCATCTGGCTTCCATTGCCATGGCCAGGTCGCCGGCTCTCCGAAAAGCCGAAATAAACAAGGGTACCAGCAAAGGCACCAAAGCCTTGGCTTTTTGCAGAATATTGCCGCTCTCGAAATCCGCTCCCCTTGCCATCTGCGCCTTCATAATCTTATCCGTTTCCTCGATCAAAATCGGTATAAAGCGCAAGGCGATGGACATCATCATGGCGATTTCATGTACCGGCACTTTGACAAACTTCAAAAAACCAAGTCCCTTTTCCAAGCCGTCCGTCAAGGCATTTGGCGTAGTGGTCAGCGTCATCAGCGAAGAACCGATAATCAAAAATATCAAACGCAGACCCATAAATGCCGCCAGATACACACCTTCCTTGGTAATGACCAAAAAATGCCAGCGAAAAATCGGCGTTCCCGCCGTCAAAAAAAGATTAAAGCTAAGGCTGATCAACAGCAGAAACATAATCGCCCGCAGCCCTTTTATCATAAAGGAAAAAGGAACTTTAGACAAGATAATCACACCCGTCAGAAAACAGGCAGCCAGTATATAGCCCCTGTAGGAATCCGCCACAAAAAGAGAAACGATGAACAGGAGGGTTCCGGCAAGTTTGGTGCGCGGATCCAGCCGATGTAAAACCGAATCTCCGGGGTAATACTGCCCTATGGTAATATCTCTAATCATTCTGCCCTCCGTCTTTCTTCAAAAGAGGCAAAAGACGGTTTTTCGCCTCCTCCACATCCGTAATATCCGGAGGAATGTCAAAGCCCTTATCCCGCAATGCCCGTACAATATAACTGACCTGGGGCGCCCGTAAACCGATGCTCTCCAAAAAGTCAAGCTCCTGAAATACTTCCTTTGGCCTGCCCTGCAATACCAGCTCTCCTTTGCACAAAACCAGAATTTTATCGGCGTACAGCGCCACATCCTCCATGGAGTGGGACACCAAAACAACCGTGATGCCCGCCGTGGTCTTCAGCTCATTCACCTTTTCCAAGATTTCCGTTCTTCCCCTCGGGTCAAGCCCCGCCGTAGGTTCGTCCAAAATCAGCACCTCGGGGCGCATGGCCAGTACACCGGCTATGGCAACCCGACGCTTTTGCCCGCCGGATAACTCGAAGGGAGATTTTTCATAATACTCCTCTCCCATCCCCACCAGCCGCAGAGCTTCCTCCGCTCGCCGCCTTGCTTCCTCTTTTCCCAGCCCCTGGTTAAGGGGGCCGAAGCATACATCGCTCAAAACATCCACTTCAAAAAGCTGGTGCTCCGGATACTGGAATACCAGTCCCACCTTTTGCCTGTGTTCCTTCAGCTTGTAATTCGGCGCATAAATGTCCTGTTCATGGTAGTAAATTTTTCCGCTGCTTGCCTTCATCAAACCGTTCAAATGCTGTATCAGGGTAGATTTTCCGGAACCGGTGTGCCCGATGATGCCCACAAAGCTGCCCTTGTCTATGGTAAAGCTGATGTCCTTTAACGCATAGGTTTCAAACGCCGTTTTGGCACTGTAAATATAATTGATATTCTCCACTCTGATGGACATCGCTACTCCTTCTTTTGCTTTGCCAAAGCATCCACAAACTCTTCCGTCGTCATCATTCCTTCAGGCAAATCAACGCCTGCCTTTCGCAGTCTGTAGGCCAAATCCGTAACCGGAGGAATATCCAAACGCAGCTCCTTCAAAGACTCCACTCGTGAAAAAATATTGCGGGGCGTATCGTCCATAGCGATCTTTCCCCTGTCCATTACCAGCACCCTGTCCGCACCTGTTACCTCTTCCATATAATGGGTAATCAAAATAATGGTAATACCCTCTTTTTTATTCAGCTCCTGTGCCGTTTTAATGACTTCCAGTCTGCCGTTCGGATCAAGCATGGCTGTGGGCTCGTCCAAAACAATGCACTTGGGCCTCATCGCCATAATTCCCGCGATGGCCACCCTCTGCTTCTGTCCGCCGGATAAACGATTGGGAGATTTCAAACGGTAGGCGCTCATACCGACGCTTCGCAGGCTTTCTTCCACCCGCTTCCATATCTCCGCCGTTTCCACGCCGATATTTTCAGGTCCGAAAGCAACGTCCTCCTCTACAATATTGCCGATAATCTGATTGTCCGGATTTTGAAATACCATTCCCACGGTCTTGCGTACCTGCAAAATCGTATCATCCTCTCTGGTATCGTAACCAAGCACCAGCACTTCGCCCTCCCCCGGCAGCAAAATACCGTTTAAGTGTTTTGCCAGAGTGGATTTTCCGGAGCCGTTATGCCCCAGTATAGCCACGAAGCTTCCTGCCTCTATTTCCAAATTCAGGTTATCGAGCGCCACCTTTTCTTCTTTGATATTGGCTTCCTCATCCCTGCTGATGTATTTAAACAGCAAATTTTTTACTTGTATCAGTTTCAATGTATATATTCTCCATCGGCACAGACCGATCTGCACCTTATTCTTTCCACGCGAAAACTCGGAGAGGACTTGCCACAGCAGTTCCTCTCCGAGATAAGACAAGTTTTCCGTTTTATTGTATTAAAAAAACAAGGCTTTTGCAAGTCTAAAATCACGGGGGACTCTCTGCTCCCCTTTAGGAAAAAGCAAAGCGCTTCTTCTTGAAAACCCTTCTTTTCTATGGTAAAATTCTAACATTATCAGATAAGGAATCCCGTTTTGTCAGCTCTGAAAAAAGAGCGGGATTTTATTTTTGATACCCGATATTCTTGCTAAAAAACAACGATAAAACAACAGGGGACGAGGAAATGAAAATAATAAAAACCATCCATGCGGAGAACCATGTTCTTTGCCATGATATTACCCAGATTGTTCCCGGGCAGTTCAAGGGTGCACGCTTCAAAAAAGGGCACATTGTGCGAAAAGAGGACATTCCCGTCTTGCTTTCCTTAGGGAAAGAATATTTATATATCTGGGAAAATGACGATACGAAATGCCACGAAAATGAAGCTGCGCTTATTTTATATCAAATCTGTGCCGGTAGCAGCGAGTACATTACGCCGACGAATATTCAGGAGGGAAAAATAGAGGGCATCGCCGCCATCGACGGCTTACTGAAGCTGGACACGGAGCTTTTGTATCAGATCAACGCCCTGGATGAGTTGATGATTGCCGCAAGGCAACAGAATATTCCCGTCAGAAAGGGAGAAAAGCTTTTCGGAACAAGGGTTATCCCTTTGCTGATTGACAAAAGCAAGTTGGAGAAAGCTGTGGAAATAGCGGCGGGAAGAGCCGTTGTGCAGCTCTTTCCTTTCAAGCCGAAGAAGGTCGGGCTTGTGACAACCGGCTCCGAAATTTATAAGGGCTTGATTCCGGATTCTTCCATGCAAACCCTCAGACCGAAGCTTCAGGACTACGGCTCCGATATATACAGGCAAATCATCGTGGATGATGCGGCGGAAAATACGGAAGCCGCCATTCGGGAACTGTTAAACGAGGGTGCCGATATGATTTTGTGCAGCGGCGGCATGAGCGTGGATCCCGATGACAGGACTCCCCTTGCCATCCGAAACAGCGGTTCCCGAATTGTTTCCTACGGCTCTCCGGTCTTGCCCGGCGCCATGTTTCTTTTGTCCTATATGCAGCGGGGGGATGTCTGCATTCCGATTCTGGGGCTGCCCGGCTGCTGTATGTACGCCAAAAAAACCATTTTTGATGTCCTTCTTCCGCGGATTATGGCGGATGATATCATTGAGGCTTCACAACTGCATAAGCTTGGAAAAGGAGGCTTATGCTTAAACTGCAATATCTGCCATTTCCCGAACTGCGCGTTCGGAAAGGGCTGGGATTGATTACATTTACATTTATTTTCACAACAGGAGGAAAACATGAAAAAAACCATTGTATCAACGATTCTAACCGTACTCGCCGCTGTTTCTCTGGCGGCATGCCAGTCTGCAAACAGTACAGGCAGCGTAAGTGAGGAAAGCAGCGTAAGCACCGCTGCTGCTGCGGAGCAGACAGAAAGTACGCAAAGCACAAGCGAAACGGAAAGTAGCCAAAGTACCCAGGCAAGCGGCAGCGTATATTTGGCAGCAGCAGCTTCTCTGGAAAAAATCTTCAGCGAAAAGCTGATTCCGATGTTCCAAACGCAGAATCCGGGCATTGAAGTTGTCGGAACCTATGACAGCTCCGGAAAACTGCAGACCCAGATTGAGGAAGGGGCACAGGTGGATGTATTCTTTTCCGCCGCAAACAAGCAGATGGACGCTTTAAACGAAAAGGGCATGATTCAGTCCGACAGCATCAGCAAGCTTTTGGAAAACAAAATTGTCTTGATTGTCCCTGCAGGCAAAGAAGGAAATTACAGCTCTTTTGAAGATATTGTCAAAGCAGAAAATATTGCCATCGGTGACCCGGAAAGCGTGCCTGCCGGCCAATATGCCAAGGAAGCTCTAAGCAATTTGGGACTTTGGCAGGAAGTGGAAAGCAAGAACTTAAGCCTGGGAACCAACGTAACGGAAGTACTCAACTGGGTAGCGGAAGGCAGTGCCGATGCAGGTATCGTATATGCCACGGATGCCGCAAAAATGAAGGACAGCGTAAGCGTTATCGCTACGGCACCGGAAGGAAGCGTAAGTCCGGTTATCTATCCGGCTGCGATTGTGGCAGGCAGTGCAAATCAGAGCAATGCGGAGCTCTTTCTCAGCTTCCTGAAATCCGAAGCGGCGCTGCAGGAATTTGAGAATGCCGGCTTTACCATTCTTCCGCAATAATCGTTTATCTTCGCAACATAAGGAGTAAGTATGAGTCCTCTCATGATTTCTCTGAAAACTGCCCTTGTTTCTATCTTTTTTACCTTTTTTATCGGACTCTATCTGGCCTATGTTATCGTCAATCTGAAATCCGATAAATGGAAATCTGTCTTGGACGGTCTGCTGACGCTCCCTTTGGTTCTTCCGCCGACCGTCGCGGGCTTTTTTTTGTTGTATATTTTCGGCGTTAAAAGGCCCGTCGGCAGACTCCTGGAATATCTTTTTCATTACAAGCTGGTCTTTTCCTGGGAAGCAACGGTAGTGGCGGCAGTTGTCATTACCCTGCCTCTGATGTATCGCTCGGCAAGAGCTGCCCTGGAACAGGTGGATCCCCATTATATTTATGCCGCCAGAACCTTGGGGCTGCGTGAAAGTACCATTTTCTTTAAGATCACGCTGCCCCTTGCGGCGCCGGGCATTTTATCCGGTGCAATACTCGCCTTTACCAGAGGTCTTGGAGAGTTCGGCGCAACCGCCATGATTGCCGGCAATATTGAGGGAAAAACAAGAACCTTGCCTTTGGCTATTTATGCCAAAGTCGCTTCAGGAGATATGGAGGCTGCCGGAAAATATGTTCTTATCCTCGTCACCTTCTCCTTTTTCATCGTTGCGCTGATGAACCTCTTAAGTGCAGCATCCAAAAATAAGGCGAAGGGATAGGTATCATGAGCTTACAGGTTTCCATCCGAAAAAAATTACGAAACTTTCATCTGGACATCCGCTTCTGCTTTGACTCTTCCGAAGGTATTGCAGGCATACTGGGTTCCTCCGGCTGCGGAAAAAGTATGAGTTTAAAATGCATTGCCGGTATAGAAACGCCGGATGAGGGAAATATTACCTTAAACGGCAGAGTTCTTTTTGACAGTCAAAAAAAAATAAATATTCCCGTACAGGACAGGAATGTCGGCTATTTATTTCAGCAATACGCTCTTTTTCCTCATCTCAGCGTAATGGATAATTTAAAACTTGCCGCCCGCAAAAACAAAAACCATGATGAAATTCCGGACTACCTGAACCTACTCAAAATACAGGATTTGGCCGCAGCTTATCCGGGTAAGCTTTCCGGCGGACAGCAACAACGGGTTGCTCTTGCCAGGATGCTCTTAACCAGACCGGAGCTTCTGATGCTGGATGAGCCTTTTTCCGCTCTGGACACCTACCTGAAAGAGTCCATCCAGTTGGATGTATACGAGATTATATCCGGTCTGGGTAAGGATACCTTGTTGGTCAGCCACAGCCGTGATGAAATATACCGCTTTTGCGGCGGCATCTATATTCTGGACAGAGGTAAGCTTGCGGAAGAAGGACGGACAAAAGAAGTTTTTGCCAAGCCCCGCACGCTTGCAGGAGCAAGGCTGACAGGCTGTAAAAACATCCTGCCGGTACAATATCGTAATGAGCATACCTTGTATCTTCCGGACTTTGACACCGCATTTAGCTTTCAAGAAAACGTTCCGGCAGATACAAGATACATCGGCTTTAGAGCCCATCACCTTCTGCCGGCTGATAAGGAAGACGGCGGCAATATCCTATGCTGCGGCAATCCGAAAATTCTGGAGGATCCTTTTGAGCTGGTTGTGGTTTATGATCACCTTCTTTGGTGGAAGGCACCGAAAAACACCTTTGCTGCTGCGATGCCGCAGCTTCCTTCCCGCTTTCGTATACCGGAGGAGCAGGTGATATTTTTACGGGAATAACGGATATCCTCCGACACGAAGGGCTTGTCGGGAAACAGATAGCCAAAAGAGCGGCAGAGCAGTCCGAGGCGATTGCTCTGCCGCATTTAATATTACAAGAAAAAAGTAGCCAAAACGACTACTCTTCCCTTGTTAGATTTTTTATCTGTATAAAATCATTACCCTTAATGCCATTCTATTTTTAAGAAATTCAAAAATGCGGCAATCATATCTGCCCTTGTCCGGAGTCCAAGGATTCATCCATCTATATTATAATATTCGGAATATTGTACAAAAATATGATTTTATCTGTATTTTTTCTTATCATGACATTGATTGCAGAATTATATACAATTATTCAATTATCGCTACTCATAAACAAGGATTGTAAATTTATTGTTCGAGAATTATAATAAAAATACAGGATATTTGGTCAAACCTTAAAATATAGGAGGCAAAAATGAGGAGAAGAAAAAGTATTTTAATCGCAACTGTATGCATACTTTTTGTATCGGCGGCGGCGGTATGGGGCGAAACGGATAATGGATTTTATAGTATAGCAGGATTTATGCCATATTTTTCCGCTGTTCGGGCAGATGCAGCTTACTTAATAAATTCATATATGAAGGCTTGATATGAAAATAAATCAAATAATTAAAGGAAAGCGTTGGGAAAATATATCACCAGAGGATTACAGAAACCCTATAAGCAAGGAAGAGTATAAAATTGATAGTAGCGCTAAAGCAAAACGGCAGGAATTTATATCCGGTTGGAGTGGACGATGATGAATGCAGTAAACAGAAGTAAACTAATAAAATATTTAATTATGCTTATAGATATATTTACTATTGTTGCATTAGCTTTTCAGATACACTCTAATATAGTCAGAGTCTACCTTATGATTAAGAGTGGGGTTTTTTTACCTTATATTGACTCTTTTTTTATAAGCTATGATTATTATGGATTTGTCGGAGCAATAACAAGAAGCTATGGATTGATTGAAACTTATAATCATTATGGCTGGAGTCCGGATATATATTATCGCATAGCTGAAATGACGATGGGTACTGTAGCAGAATCTTTGACAAGAAGCCTGCGCTTCATATTATTCTTAGCCAACTTTTGGGTAATATACAAGAAGAAAAAGAACAGGGATACTTTAATCAAACATCCTAAGACGGTGATAATCAATATAGCATTTGTCATAACGAAGATCATTTTGTATTATTGGTATTTCCTCACTGTGATGATGGGATAGGATAGTTATTAAAAGCGCTTATTGAAAGAGATAATATACCCTAAGCACAGAAAAAACACCCCCGGCGAAATGGAAGTGCCCGAAAGCACCGGATTTCTCAGGGATGTTCATTTGTTAGGGGAGGACTTCAATTGGGGTCATTAAGCGTTTCCCCCGGATTATACCACAACAATTCCCAGTTTTTTTGCTGCCTGAAGCGCTTCTTCCAAAGAGGGCGATGCATCCCGCAACACCAATCTTCCGCCGCCTCTGTTTAAGGTATCCACCATAAAGACACCCTCATCCGTAAACAAGGTGATTTTCTGGATACCGTGCTCGACGTTCTCGCAGATTTCCACTTCGATACCCTCCGCCTTTGTCATCTTAACCGCCTTGTTATACATTTCATAATCATAGGTAGGCGCGCCGTAGACGGCTCCCATCAACACTCCCGGCACATTGATGGAACGTCTGGCAAAAAGCTCCGGATACAGCTCGATTTTGACCTTTTGCACCTTTCCCCGCTTGATTTCGTGACAAATCCTTCCCGCATTGGTCGGACTGCCCACCGCCTGGCTGCTGCCTCCCACCACGGCATCGCCGAAGGTGCTTAAAATATCGGCGGTTTCGGCTGCAATTTTTTTGCTTCTTTCATCTGCGACATACAAGGTTTGCCGGATATTTTCCGCCTCCGCTTCTCTTATCTCTCGTGATACCAAAGCTTCCACGTCCTCTTTTCGCTTAAAGAAAGGTTCCATGAACTTGACTACCTCCGGCACCAAATGCTTACCGGAAAGTATATGCGCCTCCGCCGCCATCGCAAACATGACATCAAAAGGAACATTCACCGTCATATCCGCCTTCAGGCACAGACGTCCCGCATACATTCCCATCATCACAGCACCTGCCACATGGGTGGTGCACAGAGCCGGCACTAAAACCCGGGGTGTACAGGGAACGCCGATGGTGGGCGAAATCGCCAGTACCATTGCCTTTTCCATTTGGGAAGGCGTACCGCCGCCGATGGATACCGTTGCCGCCGCAATGCAGACGGAGCCGGCACCGAAGCCCTCCATATTACAGCCTGTCGTCACCTTTCCTACTCTGAATATACCGCCGATTTTGATGATCAAAGCGGCAGTTTCCGCAATAGTCAGTTCATCGTAGCCGTGTTCCATCATCGCTTTAATAAAACCGCTGTAAGGACAGGAGTCACCGGTTCCGGCACAGGGACGCAGTCCGACGCAGTGATTACCCACCTGAGCGCCTAAAGTATACAAAAGCGCATCATCCAAAAAAGAATCTGTAAAACAGCGAGGTGCCTCCTCCTTGGCCAGCTGTGAGGCGACGGTTCCCAAAAGGATGCTTTCTCCGTCCCTTATTCCTATGTCAATGGCCTTGAGATTATGCGCATACTCATTCATAATTCCCGTCAAAATTTGCTCTCTGGAAAGTCCGTTGCGCAACTCCGATTCCACCAGCACCACGTCCACTACCCTTGCTTCGTATTTCTTTGCAATGGCTATCATCTCGCTAACGGTCAAGGGTAATTTTTCTTTGATTTCCGCACGCATATCGCTCATCCTATTTCTGTACGGTGCCATAAAACCTGCACCGTTTCCTTTCTTTTATTTGCCCTTAGGGAATATTCCTTCCGGTGGCATACTCCGCTTCGATTTTACGGATATTCGGCAAGCCGATAATTTCATTGAACTCTCCGAAAGGAACCATTCTGTCCAATAAGCCCGCCGTCGTATCATCCCTTCGCATCTGCTCCCACAGATCCAGCATCGCCTTTGTCGTCACATAAACGGAGGCTGTCGGATAAATAATCAGATTGTAGCCGAACTCCGCCAATTCGGCATTCTTAAACTGCGGTGTACGACCGCCCTCCACCATATTGGCAAGAGTCAGCACCCCCGGAAGTTCACGATTGATTCTGCGCATTTCCTCTTCATTTTCCGGAGATTCCACAAAAATAATATCCGCCCCCGCCTCTTGATAGGCATACGCTCTTTCCAGAGCCTCCTCGATGCCGCATACCGTTCTTGCATCCGTTCTTGCCATAATCATAAAATCCGGGTTCAGTCTGGTATCCACCGCCGCCTTGATTTTTCCTACCATCTCCTCCTTGGCAATAAGCTGCCTGCCCAGCATATGACCGCATTTTTTCGGCATCACCTGATCCTCCAGCTGGATAACCGCAACCCCCGCCTTTTCGTATTCTCTGACGGTTCTGATGACGTTCACCGCATTGCCGAAGCCCGTATCCGCATCTGCAATAACCGGCACGCCGCAGGCTTCCACCATATTGGCGGCACGCATCACCATCTCGCTCATGGTCATCAGCCCCACATCCGGCTGCCCCAAATGGCTTGCCGCCTGTCCGTATCCTGTCATATACACAGCGTCGAAGCCCAGCCTGCCGATGATTTTGGCTGTCAGTACATCATGGGCGCCCGGCGCTACTACCGTATTTTTCTTCTGAAACAATTCCCTCAGTTTTTTTGCTCCATTCATACCTTCACCTTCCTTCTCCTACTCTTTATTCTCCTTGCGGTATCCGATATATTCCTTTAAAAAGCCCAGTACCGCTTCCGGGTAATATCTTGCCAGCACACCCAAGGCAAAAAAGATATATTGACGATCAATCCGCAATGCGGGCAGGGAGAGCGGCAACAGGGAGATGCCTGCATCCCTGAATCCTGCCTCTGCAATCTCCTTTGCCTTCTCCTCTCTATGGTGCACAAAGATACCTCCTACGCAAATCGCCAAGCCCACTCTCCGTAAATCTCTGCCCATAGGCGTGCCTGCCATAATCCCCATTACCGGATCCTCCGCCTGTGCATAAAATCCCGCATGCCGCCGCAAAGCCGTCTTTACCGCACAGCCTGCCAGCGCCAGCTCCAAATCCTTTTCTCTTTCACTCTCCGGCAAATACCCCGGCTTACTCTCCAGCATGCCTGCAAAAGCATCCAACTCCTCCTTTGCCACCGTAAAAGGCACTGCGTTCAGTATCACCGCATTGCCGACGGTTTCCGGAACGCCGGTGGCACTTACCCGAAGCCCCAAATTCCCCTCTACCGTACGGAAGGAACACTGCTTTTCATTGTTGACCACCAGTCCCAGCTCCTCTATACCCACCTGCTCCATTTCCGGCAGAAAAGAATGAATATCCGTAGTGGCGCCGCCGATATCCATAATAATCAGGGAGCCGAGCCCCTCTTCCTCATAATAACCCTTCGCCAGCAGTTCCCCTGCCATCAAAACGGCGCCGGGCGTAGGCACCACCTGCTTGTCGGAAAGCATATTGCAAAAGGCGGATAAGCCCTTTGCCTTGGTAATCTGTTTGATAAACTGCCGATGAATGGCATCTCTGGAGGGCTTAATGTTCAACTCATGTATGGTAGGCATAATATTGGGTACCCGAATATAAGAGATACCCGCCTCGCCAAACAGCTCCTCCACCTCTTTCTGGGCATATTTATTACAGGCAACAATCACCGTTGCATGGCACTTTACTTCACAAATCAGTCTTGCATTTTCCATGGCACAGCTCTCATCGCCGCCGTCAGTACCGCCGGAGAGTAAAATGATATCCGGATTGATTTCCGCAAGAACCTCCTTACGAAATTCCGGCGCTTCATCGGAGGAAATCACCTGCATAACCCGTGCTCCGGCAGACATTGCCACTTCCTTTGCCGCCTTGGCGGTTACCCGGGGCATATAACCCATAGCCACCATCCGCAGACCGCCGGCGGCGCTGCAGGAGCTGTAACGCTTTGCATCCTCCGCAATGGCAATACCCTGTTCTGTTAAGCTCTCCTGTGCCCGTGCCGCACCGAGGCAAATATCTTCCAAGGTGGTCAACGCCTGCGCCCGCCCCAAAAATTCCAAACTGTTTCCGCTGATCTGAAAGGCAGCTATTTTTGTGTAGGTACTGCCCACATCATAGACCAAAATATTTGCCCTCATCACTTACCTCTCTTTACTCTTCCGGAACCAGGGCATAGCCCTCCATAATTCTCCTTGCGGTTCGTATAATTCCTACTTTTTTCACTTCCGTATTCTCACATACCGCCACCACGGGAATCACCCCTGCCGGATGCCCGATACGCACGGTGTTGCCGTCTTTGTTCTTCAACTTCCGATTCACCAGAGTTCCTTCAATTTTTGCAGCCGCTCCGGTGCAGGCCGTTGCCGTTCCCGCATAGGTTTTATGCAATACCTGCATAAACATCAGTCTGGACACAAGATCCACTTCTTCGGCTTTGATGGTATTGCCGCTGGTAAAATCAATATAATCCTGTGACTCCGTGATGAAAGCAATCATCGGAAACGCCGGAGATTTGCTGCTTGCCTCCTCCTCCGTCTGCGCCATACCGATTTTGACACAGCATTTTGCCCGTACCTCTTCCAAATATTGCAAAAGCGCTCCGTTGGCATCCACCTCATCCGGCTTCTCCGTTCCCTTCATGCCGATATCCTCTGCATTGACAAAAACACAGGGATTGGCAACATCGACAATGGAAACCTGCAAATCCCCCCGGCTGGTGGCAATGGTATCCACCACATTCCCCGTAGGCAGAACACATCCCGTGGCTGCTCCGGCTGTGGCGGCAAAATCCATCAGAATCGGCGATCCCTTTCCCGGAACACCGGCGATTTCCTCATCTCCCAGCACCCTGGCCTTATTATTCTTAACCTGCACCTCGGAGTACAGCACCTTGTCCGTATTGGTGTTGTAAATTCTGACCATGGTGGAAGGCTCCCTCACCTGCACCATGGATTCATCAATGGCAAAAGGTCCCACTCCCGCCGAAATATTTCCGCAGTTACCCTTATAATCCACCACAGCATCCTTAAAGGATACCTGTGCAAAGGTATATTCCACATCCGCATCCGGACGGTCGGAGGCGGATACGATGGCAAGCTTGCTGGTCAGGGGATCCGCCCCGCCCAGTCCGTCGATCTGTCGCACATCCGGGCTGCCGAAAATCCGCAGAATCATTTTATCCCGAAGAACGGGGTCGTCTGGTAAATCGTTTTTTTTGATATAGATTCCCTTACTGGTTCCGCCTCTCATGATGACCACCGGTATTCTTCTTTGTTCACTCATATCGCCAATCTCCTATCTGTTTTTTTGCTCGGCAATCAGCCTTTCTATGGTCTGCACACAATCCTCCGGTGTGGAATCGGGACCGAAAAAAGCATCTACTCCCAGAAAAGATACGCCCTCTTTCTTGATTTTTTCCTCATAAAACTTATGCTCTTCTTCCTTTTCGGCAATCCTTCCGCCTGCCCATACCACCATTCTATCCCGCAGACCCAGCTCCTTCAAGCGATTTTCCACCCTCGGAAAAAGGCTGCAGCCCAGTCCCAGCAAATTACTTACGCCGATGGCATCCGCACCCGCCTCGGCAGCCACTTCCGCCACCGTTTCCGGCAGATTCATTCCTCTCAAAAAGACCACGTCAAAACCGGCACTGATAAAGGTTTCCCGAATCAGATTGATGCCGTTTACATGCGCATCCGCACCGACAGTGGCAAGCACCACCTTCTCCTTTCTGGTCGGCGGCTTCTCCGGCTCCACAAAAACCTCCGTTTCCGTTACCGCAAACCTGTCCGCAGGGATGCCCAGAGGCGTATAACCCGGCACATAACGCTTAATGCCGTCCTTATCTCTATACGTTTTGACATAGCGCTTCAAATCCCAGCCGCCGGCACGAGGACAGTCCATCAAGCCGTTCTTTCCGCCCTCCACGATAAGATCGATGAGCTCCTTATCTCCCCATCTTTTCCAGAAGGCGGGACTGATGTCCTTCGGCGCCAAACTGCCCGGCGCAAGCTTTAACACCGCTTCCAGAACCGCCATGGCTTCACTTAAAATTTCCTTTTTCCTCTCCGTGATGCGGCTGTCCTCTATATCCACAGTATAGGTACCGGTAAACACATTCTCCGTTCCCCATATTGCCCGTCCCATAGAATCTCCCGTCGGAATACCCACGGACTCCGCCGCCTTCGGACGGTAGAAGTCCGCACCTCCCAGTTTGGCGTTCACCGCCATCCTCGCAAAGTGCGCCGCCTCCGCAATCAGATCTCCCGGCGGGCTTTGAAAGGTTTCCGGTACCACAATCAAACCGTCGCTCCATATGGTTTCTCGAAAGCTCCGCATCAGGGCAAGGTCTGCGAAGATATTGATGCCGGCAATGTTCATCTGAATAGCGGACAGCTCCTTCGGCAATCCCGCATGCACCGCAAGACCTTCTGCCAAAAGGCACATGGCAAGCGCCATTCCGTCGGTTCCGCCGATATTGTTTAAGTGCTTATGGGAATCCAGCTGCACGTAAATATTGTTCTCGGCACAGATCTGCAGCGCCTTATATCCGTTCACCACCTTGGTTTTATAATCGTGAATGCCTCTGCCGCCGAAGTGTACATGGATAACCGGACCGATATCCGTTCCGTCAAAGCCGGCAATCAGCGCATTGATGATGGAAAGGTGGGGCGTATCCCCCGTAGCATTGATTCTAACGGGATGCTTGGCTCCTCCCCCCAATCTGACAAACTCACGCTCTCCTTGAGGTGTAATGCCTCCCTTTCCCCTTGACTGCTCAATCAGCTCGCGTCCCTTTAGAGGATCGATATGTCTGGTTGCCTCGGAATGTACGAAATGGAAAATGGTTTCATCGAATTTTTCCGCAAAGGCGTACATTTCCTTGGATTCCTTAATGGTTTCCTCCGCAGAATTACGTCCGAGAATGGGATTTTGTACGGGCCAGCCCCTCTCTCTTGCCTTGCGTGCCAATTCATGAATGCGATGTCCGCCCCGAACAACGCCTTCCACCTCTCTGGGATACGGCGCCGGCAAACCTACTACATTGCCCTTTTCATCCAAGTCCGGCATGCTTACCTGAAAGCAGTCGGCATAGGCACGCACCGCTTCAATGTCCTCTTGTATAATTCTTTTCGTTTTCTCCTGCATGGTACCCGTCCTTCCCTACTTAATGCCCAATTCCGCCCGTACACGGGGAATCAGCCCACCGTATTCCAAGGTTTTTAATGTATTTTCCGCCATCGGTGTAAAGCTTCTCGTTTCTCCCCCGACGGTGATTTCTCCCTTTTCCATATCCACTTCCGCCTCTGCTCCGGCTTTCAAAAAATCCGTATCTTCGATTTTCCACACCGGCAGACCGATATTGATGGCGTTGCGCCTGAAAATCCTAGCAAAGCCCTTTGCCACAATCAACGATATCCCCTTTTGTTTCAGGGCAATGGGCGCCTGCTCCCTGGATGAGCCGCAACCGAAATTCTTTCCGGCCACAATAATGCTCCCCGGCTCATAAGCCTCATGAAAATCACCTTCCGCCAGTCCCGCCATGGCAAAATCCCCCAGCTTCTCGTAAGGCTCCGCCATGGCATAGCCCGGCAAAATCTGGTCGGTATCAATATTGTCCCCTAAGAATATCAATTTCCCCTTGATTTTATGCATAAGTTCCCTCCTCCGGTACCGTAATGACGCCGGCTATGGCGCTTGCCGCCGCCGTTGCGGGAGAAGCCAGATAAATCTGCGCCTTCATGCTTCCCATACGTCCCGGAAAGTTTCGGTTGGTGGTGGAAAGCACCACATCCCTGTCTGCGGCAAGTCCCTCATGGGCGCCGAAGCAAGGTCCGCAGCCCGGATTTAAAACCGTGGCTCCCGCATCCCGAATAATCTTGCAGTAGCCTCTTTTCTCCATTTCATCCAATACTTCCCTGGAGGCGGGCACCACCAGCGTGTTCACCTTCTCGGACACCCTTTTCCCTCGAAATGCTTTGGCAACCTGCTCCATATCATTGATTCTCCCGTTTGTGCAGGAGCCGATTACCACCTGGGTAATCGGCGTGCCGGCCTTAAGCTGCACCTCCGTCACATTTCCCGGCGAAAAAGGACAGGCAAGCTGAGGCTTTAGTGCGGACAAATCAATGTTGATGCACTGCGCCGTATCTTCTTCCTGCTCTCTGCCTCCGAAAACGCTGAGCATGGCGCCGATTTCAACCCCCATATTGCAGATGGTCATTCTCTCCTCAAGGGAAAAGGCGTCAATGCCGGGACCGCTGAACAACAGCGCTTTGTCGATCAGATAATCCACACCCAAAAGGCTGCCCAAGTACAAAATCAAGTCCTTTCCGAATACATTGCTTCCGGTCTTTCCTTCCAAAAATATCTGCACCACTTCCGGCACTTCCACATCCAGCTTTCCTGTCGCCATGGCGGCGGCAAGCTCCGTGGATCCCACGCCGATGCCGATGGCCTGATAGCCTCCGCAGGTAGCGGTGTGAGAATCTGCAATCGCAATGATTTCTCCCGGCTCGGCTCTGTGCCTTTCATACATCAGCTGATGAATGACCCCCTCACCCCTTTGGTACAGGCGCACGCCGTAACGCTCGGCAAAATCCTGCATCGCCCAGACGCCGTTTCTCGCCTTCTCACTGGATGCGGGGTAAATGTGATCCACCACCAATATCACCTTCTCCGGATCAAAAACCTTCTCTACGCCGATTTTTTCAAACATATTGATGGCTATCGGTCCCGTTACATCATGAGCGGCAACATAGCTCAGCCTGCATACAATGTCCTGTCCGGGTCTTACAAAATCAAGCCCTGCCGCCCTCGCCATGCTTTTTTCTATAAAATTCATACCAATATTTCCCCTTCATTATTCAGCATACAGCTTTCTCATGATGTCGATAGGCAGAATCGGCGTTTTTTCAAACCTTAACTGCAAGGCATTTTCCACCGCATCTACCGTTGCCGGAATCATCGGTATCAAAGCCGGCTCGCCTACGCCCTTGGCACCGTACGGTCCCGCTTCGCCATCGCCCTCCACGATCACCGGATATATATTCGGCATATCCGCCGCCGTCAAAATCAGATACTTGGAAAATTCCGGATTGGTAATGATGCCCTTTTTGGTTTCCATATTCTCCAAAAGCACATAACCGACACCCATGGCAACGCCGCCTTCAATCTGCCCCTCTACCAAAGCCTCATTGATTGCGGTGCCTACGTCATGGGCGGAAACCACATTCAGCAAATCCACGGTTCCCGTTTCGATATTGACCTCCAGATCCATGATGGTCGCCGCATAGGAATACACCTCAAAAGGAACACCGGACAAATCCTTCGGATCCAGGCTGGTGGTTTTCGGATTGTAGGAACCGGCTCCCAAAGCCAGCTTTCCTCGTTTTACCAATTCCTTCATAAAATCGGAAAAAGCCATCTTTTTGCTTTCATCGGATTTCGGATATACCTCGGCATTCGCAAATACCAGATCCTCTTTTTGCGTTCCGAAAACTTCGCAGGCAACCTCTGTCAGGGTCTGCTTTGCCATCTCTGCGGCATTCTTGGTTGCCATACCGGAAATAAAGGTCTGTCTGCTGGCAGAGGTGGCACCGCCCTCCGGCGTAACCTGCGTATTGGCAAAGGTTACCTTAATATCTTCATAACGCAATCCCAGGGTTTCGGCACAAATCTGCGCCAGTACCGTTGTGGATCCCTGCCCGATATCGGCACAGCCCACCATCAGATTAACACTGGCGTCTGCCAGAACCTCCACAAAAGCCCCTGCCGGATTCGGCAGTCCCGTGTTTCCGATGCCGTAATACATACAGCCGTAGCCTCTCCCTCTTCTCTTATTCGGCGCCGTCGGAACACATGGCGGCAATACTTCCTCCGCTTTTTTGCGCACCTCCTCCAGACACTTGATGAAAGAAACGTCCTTATCCAGTACCTGTCCCGTCGAACTGACGGAACCCGGTCTGTGGGCATTCTTGATTCTCAACTCTATCGGATCCATATGCAGCGCCTTTGCCAGAGCATTCATCTGTCCCTCATGGGCGGCGGCAACCTGCGGTACGCCGAAACCTCTGAAAGCGCCCGCCATCGGATTATTGGTAAAGTAAAATGTTGCATCCACGCGAATATTCGGAATCTCATAAGGTCCTGCCGCATGCACGGAAGCTCTGGTGATAACCGCCGCACCGTAGGAAGCATAGGCTCCCGTATCCCCCAGTATTTTTACCTCCGTTGCCAGCACCTTTCCATCCTTGCTTGCCCCCGTCTTGTAATGCATCTTCATCGGATGGCGCTTGGAGGAAACCAAAGTGGACTCTCTTCTGGAACGTACCAGCCTCACCGGTCTGCCGGTATGGTAGGCCAGCAAGGCAATATGACACTGTACGCCGATATCCAGCTTTCCGCCGAAGCCGCCGCCGGTGGTTGCCTGCACGGAATGCACCCTGTTGTAAGGAATACCAAGTACCGCCGCAACCTCGGATCTGTCATAATGCGGATTCTGTGTGGAGCATATCATGGTCAGAATATCATTTTCATAATAGGCAAGCCCCGCCTCCGGCTCTATAAACATATGAGAAAGCAAATGGGACTCGTAGTCGTTTTCGATAATAATATCACATTCCTTAAAGGCCTCATCTACGTTTCCGTGCTCTAAATGCCTTTGCAGATGGATATTGGATTCGCCATGAATTTTCGGCGCATCCTCCTTTGCCGCCTCTTCCACGGAAAATACACCGGGAATTTCTTCGTATTCAACTTCAATGGCTTCCAGGGCTTCCCTGACCAAATCCTCCGTTTCTGCCGCAACAATGGCGATGGCATCCCCGTATCTGCGGATTTTCTCATCCACCAGCACCGGCTCATCCTTGAACACGATGCCGATTCTGTTTCTGCCCGGCACGTCCTTATGGGTCAGAACCGCCAGCACTCCCGGCATGGCTTGCGCCTTTGTAATATCCAACCTCCTGATATAGCCGTGTACAATGGTACTTCTCAATACTCCCGCATGAACCATCCCCGGCATCTTGATGTCCGCGGCAAACAGGGAGTGGCCCAAAGCTTTCTCCACGGCATCTTTTTTCACCACACTTTTTCCGATAACGGAAAACCCTTCTTTCATGCCTTCGCACCTCCCCTTGCATCCCGCGCTATCTCAATCGCATCAATAATTTTGGTGTAGCCGGTGCATCGGCAAAGATTTCCGGAAATGGCTGTCTGAATCTCTTCCCGACTGGGCGCCGGATTCTTATCCAACAAGGCCTTTGCGGACAAAATCATTCCCGGTGTGCAAAAACCGCACTGCACCGCCCCCACATCGATAAAAGCCTGCTGTATGTAGTTCGGCCTATCCCCCTCATCGGCAACGCCCTCTAAGGTGATCACCTCTCCTCCTTCCACCTGTCCTGCCAGCATCAGACAGGAGGTCACCGTTTCACCGTTAAAAATAACGGTGCAGGCTCCGCATTCTCCCTCGGAGCAGCCCTCCTTCACACTCAGCATCCCCATATCATCCCGCAGGAAATCAATCAGTCTTTTGTTCGGATCGGTTTCCCTGCAAACATCTTTTCCATTTAAATTAAAATGAATCGTAATTTTTTCCATTGATTTTCCCCTTATTTTTTTCCTCTCAGGCAAGCTGATGCATCAACTGGCGGAAGCATTCCTTTGCCGCTCCCCGCACGCCTTCCCGCTTGTATACCACGGAAGGCCTGTTGGCAATGGCCTTTTGCACCTCTTCGGTAAACAAAGGCAGAATCTTTTCCAGCTCCTCTTCCTTTAATTCCACGCCCTTTAAAGCTTCCTCTATCCTTTCGGAGCGCATAGGATGCTTGTTGACCGCTCCCAAAACCACTCTGGATTTTTCAATCCTATTTTGCGCGTCCTTCTTCACATAAATGGAAACCGCCAGTACCACGATGGCCAGGGCTTTTCTCTTGCCGATTTTAAAATAGGATACTCCCTCGCCTTCCTCGGGCATCGGAAAACGCACTTCCGTCAAAAGTTCATCCTTTCTGATGGCGCAGTTGCCCGGTCCCAGGTTAAATTCATGCAGGGACATTATCCGCTCCCCCTCTGCACTTTTTAGTACCACTTCGGCATCATAGGTCAGGAGTACCGTCGGAGAGTCCCCCGCTACCGAAGCATTGACCACGTTTCCGCCTATGGTACCCAGGCTTCTGATTTGCGGAGAGCCCACATATTTTACCGTTTCATACAGAGCCGGCAGCTTTTCTCTCACCAAAGCATTGCTCTCCAGGAAAGAAAAGGTTGCCAGAGGGCCGATTTTTACCCTTCCCTCTTCTTCTTTTATATATTTTAAGTCCTTAATCCTCGTAATATCCAATACGTGTCCGGGCTTTTTATGTCCTTCTTTCAGTTCGATAATCAGATCCGTTCCCCCCGCAATGACAGCGATATCATCCTGATATTTTGCCAGTATCTGCACAGCCTCCTCCACCGTTGCAGGTGCATGATAATCAAATGTTCTCATCCATCTTCTCCTTCTTGCTTCCGCTTACTCTTGCGCCGGTAATATCTTCCCAAACCTTTACGACACAAGACATATCCTCTCTTCCCTGTCCTTTTGCCCTTGCCGCCTCAAAAAGCTGCAAAGCCTGTGCAGTCATCGGAACAGGCACTCTTTCATCCTTGGCTGATTCCAGCGCCAGCAGCAAATCCTTATGCTGCAAATCCACCGCAAACCCTCCGCTAAAATTTCCTTCCATAATAAACTTTTCCACTTTGGCATCAAATGCATAGCTTTTTCCCGAGCTTACTGAAATCACCTCTTTCATGGTTTCCATGGATAAGCCGCATTTTGTCCCCAATATCAGCGCTTCCGCTATCGCCGCCATATTGCAGCCCAGCAGCAGATTATTGACAAGCTTAATGGCATCCCCTGCCCCTGCCTCTCCGACATGGTAAATATTCTTTCCCAGTACAGAAAACACCGCTTTTGTCTGTTCAAATAAATCCTTGTCCGCTCCAATCATAATGGTCAACGTTCCCGCTGCTGCACCGGCCACACCGCCGCTGACAGGCGCATCCATATAACGGAGTTCATATTTTTTGGCTTCCGCCTCCATTTTCTTCGTACATGCCGGGGAAACCGAACTCATATCCGCAATAATCGTTCCTTTTTGGCAGTGCTTAAATACGCCCTTTTCTCCCAGCATCGTGTTCTGTACTATCTCTGCATTTGGCAAGGAGCAAAAAATCATATCGGAATATTGGGACAATTCCGCAACACTGCCGCAGGCCTTTGCCCCTTTTTCCTGCATTTCCTTGACCGCGTTTTCGGATAAATCAAAAACGCTGACCGCATACCCTGCCTTTAACAGATTGCATGCCATCGGCTTTCCCATTGCTCCTACTCCAATAAATCCAATTTTCATATTCTCTCCCTTCCTCTTACTGTAAGCTTTGATGCGGTCTTTTTGCCTGTCAAACGATAAGCGCTTATGCCAAATGCTTCCACACTCGGCATAAGCAGCAAATCCTATTCTTTTTGCAGCTTCCCGCATTCTTTTATCTCAATCCGTCTTCTCCTTTGATTTCCGAAACCTGCAGACCGCCTATACGAGGATGCGGACGACCGCCTGTAGTGAAGGCCAGAGCAACCACAATTTCATCGCCCTTTGGCGCATCCGGTACTCTTACCTCCATTGCGTCATAGTGGGTACGCACAAAAGCCGCATCCTTATAATGCAACGGTACATCCAAAGCGGTTCCGGCAGGACCTGCTTTCTTGGCGGACGGAATGATGGACTTTCCGCCTCCGATTGCTTCTCTCATCGGCTTACCGAGCTTCGGGTGCAGGATGGCACCGCCGTGCTCCAGCTCGCCGTGCAGACCCACAATGGCGCCTTTTCCATAGCTGTGTATCTCCTCCCCCAGCTCCTTTACGGCGATTTTGCTTAAATAATCTCCCAGATACTCGCCGATATCGGAAAGCTCGGACAGATCCTCCGCATATTGTCCGGCAAAAGGATTCTTAATCACCGCAGCCACGCTGCACTTCTTTAAAGGCTTCTCCAAAGATCTGAAACCTTCGATATTGATTTCTTCCACATGAATGATTGTTTTTACGATTTCCGGCTTTTTCATATTGTATTCTCCTTCTCTCATTGATGAAATAAGTGCAGAGGGTCAAACACTGCCGTTTTTCCCTGCACGCTTGCGATACATGCTAACAGAGTTTCTCTTTGATACTGCCGCTCTGCCTCCTCCAAAATCTGCGTGAGAGCCCGTTCTTTTTCCTGCTCCTTCAGCTCTCCGACGGACAGCACCACCTCCAAATCCGCAATATCGGAATCCGGTACAAGCTCTCCCGCCTTCACCCGTTTAACGGCGGCTATCGGAAGATAGGAGCTGTTGGCCAACAGGGTTGCCGCCGCATCCGCTTGTATACAGCTGCGGGAAAAGACGGTTACGCTGTCGGCTATGCCTCTGGTAAAACTTCTTCCTCCCAGCCCGCTGGTGGCAACGCCGCCTATCTGCATATTTGCAGCAACATATATCTGCCCGTCCACCTTAGGGTTTCCGGACAAATCATGCACCAGCCCTATGTTGATGCCCTCCCCCGGCGTAAGCCGGAGAGCAATGTCCCCGCCGTTGTTGGCAAAGACCTTATCGACTCCCCGGGCAAATAAGGCATCCGCCACCCTGTCCGAAACGGCACCCGCTACCGCCGCCATGGGTGTCAGGCTTTCACAGCCTGTTGCCAAGACCGCCCTGTACATCTCCAAAGGCAGACCCTGCAAATCCTCTTTTCGGATGTCTTTCGGATACCGCTTTACAAGGTGCAGGGCGGCTCCCAGCTCCCGCAGGCAGGCTTCCACAACATCTATGGCTGTTTTACTTAAATCCCTGTCCTTCTTTCCCTGTCGTTTTGCGGAAACCACCATGGAAACCGGACCGTAATCGATAAATATTTCTCCCGATTCCAACTCTCTGATGCACTCTTGTCTATTCATTTTTTTACTCTACCCGGCGCTGTCACTGTTTTCATTTTCTTCCCATTCTTTTTTCAGTTCGGCAAGAGGACGAATCCGATCCACATGCCCTCCGATTGCCTCATAGTCCGTTCTTGTCATGGTGTATTCCACCGGAGCCACCGTCGCCGGTGTAGGTACCCAGGTAAAGGCATGGTCTACCACCTTGCCGGCATCCACAATAAAGTTGATGCCGCCTCCCGGCAGAACATAGGCCGGCGCACCGCCGATGCTCAGCTTTGCCTTACCCTCATGTACCGCCCTTGTAATGGCTATCGGCTTGGAGCAGACGCCGCCTCGCGCACTTCCTCCCGTACCGCCGGAATAGAGGATGGAGGTCTTTGAACTTTCACAGTTATCCCGAATATCATCCGCCAGGAGCTTTGCCTTTTCAGTCAGCGCAATCTCCTTCACCTCGCCATCCGCCAAAACCTCAAAGAGTGCACGGATCTCTCCGGTAGTATTGATCACCAGAATCTGCATGCCCGGTTTTGCATAGTTCATATCCACAGATTTGATGGCATCCCTCGGCGTTTCAATGGTGGTGCCGCCGATACCCTGTCCGTGCTCGCCGAAATACCTTCCTCTGGATGATTTCTTGGCATTGGGAACCACGCCCGACCAGCTCATGCCCACCTCCGCACCTGCCAGATGCTCGGAGAAAAGTCCGCAGACATGGTGGTCGATAACGATAACCTCATCCACCGCCTCCTTCATCTTCTTGGCATATAAGCCTACGGTAGCGCTGCCGCAACCGATTCTCATCTTCTCTTCCTTTACACCGTTGATTATCGGCGCCTTGCCTTCCTGTACCAGTATTTTCGTCTTTTTATTGACGCTTAATTCCACCGCTTCCCCGTTTGCCAGCTCCACAATGGTTCTTGCCACGGTAAAACCGTTTGATCCCGTCAATTTATTTGCCCCACCGACGGCAATCATCTTGGAACCGTATTCTTCGGTATTGACCATACCCACCTGCTTGCCGTCACGGAAAACCGGGTCGCCCTCTTCGCCGATATAGGTATTGGTATCCAGCTTGATGATAAGACCGGAATAGCTCAGAGGCGCTTCCGTAACAACCGTGACCACCTCCACCCCGTCCCGCAGCTCGGATACGATATGCGGCGCCGGTCTGATGCACGGATAATTGGTGCCGGAGCCCACCGCCGTCATCAGCGGCATGCTCTCATGCGGACTTACTTTTTCATTGACGAACACGGGCCGGATGTTCCGAATCAGCCTGCCGTCTTTGTTGGTATAACGCTTACAAGCCCCTGTATGCCCCGGCAGTATTTTACACTGCACCGGACAGGATGAGCAGGTTGTCGCCTCAGCTGTTGCCTGCTGCGGACGATGGATGGCGTCAAACTTGCAGACCCTTGTACAGATGCCGCATTCCACGCATTTTCCTTCATCTACCACAGCCTTTTTCTCCACAACATGAACGGCGTCTAAGGGGCATTGTATTTCACACTGCTTACAACCCTTACATTCGTTTAAATCAACTACCATCATATTGAGCTATCCTCCACATTTATCCTCTTACAAATGCAGCCGCCGGTCTTTAGACAAGCTTTGCCGCTCTCTTGCAAGGCGGTGTATTTCTGCTTGTTTTGATTTTGACTTCTCCGTCCACCATTACAATGCTGATGCCCGGTACATCTCCGCATTCAAATGCCTCTTTTGCGTTGTTTGCCACGGAGCCCATCGGCGCATCCACAAATACCAAATCCGCCTCCCTGCCCTCTGCAATCACTCCCGTATTCAAACCGTATACCTTGGCAGGATTTCCGCTTGCCATGCAAACGGCAAGCTCTCCCGGTATATCGGAAACGGAGGAAATCTGGCAAATGTTCCTGAGAATGCCCAAAGGAATGATGCCCGTTCCGCTCGGTGCATCGTTTCCGAAAATGATTCTTCCCAGCTGCCCCTTTTCCTTCGCTCTTCTCGCCACGTAATCCGCCATCTTCGGATTGCCGCATTGTACAATTTCCATGGCAAGCTGTGTTTCATCCATCAGCCTGTCCACTTCCGCCACGGATACCGCCGTCGGTCCGCCGTTGATGTGGGAAATCACATCCGGGCCGGTGGCAATAACCTGATCCGCCGTTACCGTGGAAGAGCCCGGTATGGAGGTTCCGCCGGTATGCATCTGCACCTTAAAGCCGTGCTTATGCGCCCATTCCACCATAGGCGCCGCATCCTCCGGCTGCTTTACGCTGCCCAATCCGATTTCACCGACAATCCAAACCCCTTCTTTCTTCATTTCGATAAAGTCCGCTTCCGTCAGACCCTTCTCCAAAATCACGCTTCCGCCGTGAATCTTCATCCCGTTCGGTCTGAAGGCACTAAAGGACTTGTGCGCCAGTATGGCCAGCGCCTTGGTTCCCGCCGGATCCTTCGGACGTCCGGGCGTATGGCATTCTCCTGCGGATATCACCGTGGTAACGCCGCCGTGGAATTCGCTGTCCAAGTAGTTTAAGGTCAGCTGCCTGTTGCCGAAATCCCCCAAGGTCGTATGTACATGGGTATCCCAAAGTCCCGGAATAACCGTTGACTCCGCCGCATCAATGACTTTTCCTTCCACTCCTTTTGCAATGCTTTCGTCACCGATTGCCTTGATGATGCCGTCGCTGACCAGAATGGTGTTGCCCTCCAGCACAGGCTTGTCTATATCTCCGCTCAAAATCATACCGATATTTTTAATGATGGTTGTACTCATTATTTTTCCCTCCTTCAAATTCGCTGTATGTATACAGCCCTATTAAACCAGTTTGTAATCTCCGTCCTTAATCCAGCCCTTCTTGCGCATAAACTCGGAAACGACGAAGGAAATGATTGCCGGAAGCACGAAGCAAATCAGAATCAGACCGAGCCAATCCACGGCACTCGGTGCGATCGCCGTCAAACCGGCTGCCACCGCCTGCTCTCCCGGGCTGAACCAACCGGTTACCACGCCGATAGGTCCCACCAAACCGCAGGTTCCCATTCCGGAGGAAATCGGTGTTCCGTTCTGGTTTAATCTGAATACACAGGTTGCTATCGGTCCCGTAATGGCAGAAGCAATCACAGGAGGCAGCCACAAAATCGGTTTTTTCAACAGATTTGGTACCAGCAGCATGGAGGTTCCGATACCGATGGATGCCAGACCGTTGTACTTATTCTCCCTGAAGGAGCATACGGCAAAGCCAACCATATGCGCACAACAGCCGGCGGTTGCCGCACCGCCTGCCAGTCCCACCAGACCCAACGCCGCACATATCGCAGCAGAGCTGATCGGCAAGGTCAAAATAATACCCATAATCACAGAATTAAATATTCCCATCCAGAACGGCTGCAAATTGGTCGCCCACATAATCAGCGCTCCGAGAGAAACCGCCATGCTTCCGATAGGCGGCGCCAGAATATTGGATGCCACAATACCAACAAGAATGGTAACGGACGGGGTTACAATCAAATCCACCTTGGTACGCTTGGACACCAGCTTACCGGCAAAAATAGCAAACAAACTGATGATGTACACGGCAAGAGGGCCTCCTCCTCCGCCCAGCACATTTGCCGCATAGCCTACGGTCGCCAGCGCATATAAAACATATGGCGGACACTGCATGGCATAACCGATGGCAAGAGCCATGGCGGCGCCCTGTACTTCCTTGGTGTAGCCTGCCGTCTGGAGCAGTAGCTGTCCTACAGGACCCGGCACGAAGGTTCCGATGGTTCTCATGATGGTTCCGATCAAGAGAGAAGCAAATAAACCATGTGCCATTCCTCCCAAGCCTTGGATGGCTATGCGGTTGAATGAAAATTCAATGTTTTGTTCCTGAAAATACGACTTCTTCTTTTCGCCTTGACTAGACATAAATCCCTCCTCTTACAATACGTAATGCTTACTTTTTTAGGAATTTTCCCCGAAAGATGCGGGTGCCGGCCATCCGCACGCCCGGAAGATATATCATATTGGTATCACAACCATTATGTTCAAGGATGAGGCAGGGCAGCTTTATCCGGCATATCTTTCTTCCGGTTTTGCCCTCACTGGCGCCTCCTTAGTCATACAAAAAACATAGCGTTATTTTTGTATATAAATAACGTATTTCCTAAGTTTTTACTAGGAATTATTCAAATTTTACTTATAAATTACACAACTAAGCCATATATAATGTCTTAATTTTAGCAGTTTTATCAAAAATAATCCAATACATATTTCAGCACACAAAAAGGATACATATATCTTTTTTATATGATAACCTTGATTCTTTTTTTCCTTTCCGATATAGTTAGGACATATTTCGATATGATACAGACAAGGAGGAAGCTTCCCATGACCATTAAACAACTGGAATACTTTCTGGAAATCGCCAATATGGGCAGCATTACCAAGGCGGCGAAAATCTTAAACATTTCCCAGCCTCCTCTTTCTTTTCAATTAAAATTATTGGAAGATGAATTAGGTGTGGAGCTTTTTTTCAGAAACAACAAGAAATTGGAAATTACCCCTGAGGGTCTGCTATTAAGAGAAAGAGCCAAGGTCATTCTTGCTCTTGTCAACGAAACCGTGCACGATATTCAGGATGCCTCCGAGCAAAAAAATGTGGTGCTTCGCATCGGCAGTATCGGCTCCGTAAACAACAGCCTGCTGCCGAAAATCATCGCCAAATATGCCAAGGAATATCCTTATGTGAAATTCAATGTATTTGAAGGCAGAACCGAAACCCTGATCGACGAGCTGAATGCTCAGAATATCGACCTTTGCTTTGTCAGGCAGCCCTTCAACTCCTTTATGCTGCGCTCCATCAATGTGAACCTGCCGGGCTTAAAGGAAAACGAACCGGATTATTTTGTCACCATTGCCTTGCCGCATTTTTACGATAATTTTTTTGACGGCGGAGCCTTGGCTTCGGTTTCCTTGGATGAACTGAAAGGCAAGCCCCTGGTCATTCACCAACGTTACTACGATATGCTGACCAACGCCTGCCACAAACGGGGCTTTACCCCGAATATCATCTGCGAAAACGGAGAAATTCAATCCTCCCTGAGCTGGGCAAAAGAAGGCATCGGCATTGCCATTGCCCCCTTTACCTCTGCGCTTTTAAATCAGGATCCGACCCTGATCATCAAGCGTTTGGAGCTGTTTTCTCTCAGCCCCCAGGTCTGTCTGGTCTGGAATGCTTCCGTTCCTTTATCCAACGAAACCAAAGCCTTTATCTCCATGATATAAGCGCCCGCCCCTTCACTGCCCTACAGCAGCGCCGGAACAGGCGCTTTCTCTATGCCCTCCTGCCTTCCGTTAAGCACAGCACTGCCTCCAGCACGCCGCCACCCACCGAATAGGCTTTATCGGAAACCGTATAACAATTTTCTTTCTCACAGCGGGGATCGATATCTCCTGCCTTCATCCCCTCTCGCACATAGATGTCATCCTGTAAAATCCCCCGTACGATGCCGTCAATCAAGGCATATATCGGTGCAGCTCCGGCATAACCCAGCAGATCTCCCCGCCTTACAAAATCTCCGATTTGTACCTTTGCGCGAAAGATGCCGTCCCCGCTTGCACGAATGATTCTTTCTTTATCATAGCCGCCGATATTTCCCGGAATACCCGTATTTTCCGCCGCAGAGCCCTGCCATATCACGCGCCCCAGATTATGCCCTCTCTTGGTTTCCACAACGGCATGACAATCCCTGCCTGCCATAAAGCCGGGCCCCACACCGATAACCACGGCGGCATCCTTTATGCTTGTATGAATGTTTCTCTTGGCAATAATGGCGTCTATCAGGATATCCGGCTGATAAGCCCTGCAAAGGCGGGCGTCCTCATCCACCATAACCGCTACCGCAGCTTCCGTAAAGCAATGCTGCACTTCCTCCATGCCGCGGCATAAGATGCCCCTTACCTCCTCTACCTGGCTCTCTCCCAGATAGACAGCAGGAGAAAATGCCACCGTCCTTCTGACCGTTGTCGGGGCGGCAATATCCGACATTACGACGGAATAGCCGCATCTGTGCATCCGCAGGGCAATGCCGCTTGCCAAATCTCCCGCCCCTTTAATCCAAACCTTTTTTGCAAACACACCCAAAGCCCCCTATACTTATTTTTTGATTCCCTCTTTAAAAATATTCTTCCAGCAGCCTCTCCGTTTCCTTTTTGACCGCTGCCGCAAAAGCCAGATATCTTTTGACAAAGTCCCTGCCTTCCGCCGTAACGGAAGTGCCGCCTCCATGCCTTCCGCCGACAGTGCCCACCACCAGCTGCATACCCAAATCCTTCTGCGCTCTTTTCAGAATTTTCCATGCCTTGGAATAAGCCATACCCATCTCCTGCGCCGAAGCGCTCAAAGAGCCGTGCTTATCTATGCCCTCCAAAAGGGATACAATGCCCGGCCCAAAAGAAGGCTCCTCATAAAAGACTTTCAATTTTATATATACCTGCATCTTCCTATCATGCATTCTGCTGCCTCTTTCTCCTCATATAGGCGTTTTGTACATAAATATTGACAGTTTTATATCTCTTATCTTTCATTATATCCATTGTTCTGTACAATGTCAATCGAGCCCTATCGAAGTCTGCACAAAAGGCTGATTAAATCGGCATTCTTAATCCTCAATCAGTGCCTGAAGGTCTGCATAAGCAAGTTTTTTCATCTTCATGATTTCCCGGTTTACCTTCGCCAACTTTTCTTCACTCGAAGAGTTGTAGAGCTTCATCAGTATATCCGGCACAATCTGCCAGGATACGCCATAGCGATCCTTCAACCATCCGCACCGCTCCGCCTCCTTGACATGGGAAAGCCGATTCCAGTATTCTTCGATTTCCGCATCTGTGCTACATAATACCATCAAAGAAAAGGCTTCATTAAAGGTAACATTTCCGCCATATCCGTGGTCCATGGCAATCAGCTTAAATTCCGGAAGCTGCAGCTCCCCGTAATTTACTTTTGCCCGCTTCTCGGGCTGCGTGCCGTCATAAAAGGAGAGCTTTCCCGGCTCCGCCCCTTTGAATATACTTTGGTACTCCTGCAAAGCCTCATTGGCCTTTCCGTTTTGCTCCAGGTCAAACAAAAGGCAAAGATCTATATGATGCTTCGTCTTTTGCTCGGTATCCAGCATAATCTGCCAGTTCAAGCCGTATCTATCCGCCAGCCATACATATTGCTCACTGAAATCGTAGGCACCGAGAGGCATCAGCTCCCTTCCTCCCTCAATAAGCGCCCTATAGAGCCTGTGCACCTCCTCCTTTGTACAACATTTCAGCATCAGGGAAATCGATTCGTTCAAACGGAAATAGTCCCCTCCGCTTATCGCTCCGAAGGTAAGATTTGCCAAGGTAAATTCCAGCAGTTCGGCATTGCCGGAAGGGGTATCCTTGATGGTGTATCTCCAGTTTATTTTTCCGTTTTCGATGAGGGATGTGTAGTATTCGGCAGCCTCCCCCGCCTGATTGCTATACCATAAATGCGGAATAATCTTCATTTTTTGTTTTCCTTTCTTTTATTGAAAAAAAAGAGCCCTGACTACTGCCAGAACTCTTATTTATGTGCGTGAGAAGATTCGAACTCCCGACACCTTGGTCCGTAGCCAAGTGCTCTATCCAGCTGAGCTACACACACATAGCAAATACTGCGCCTTTTTAACACGCCTTTAAAGGATACAGCACTTGAAGAAAAAAGTCAAGGACTTTTACAGCCCTTTCCCCTTAAATTTACACAAAATCTTTTCTAAATATAAAATAATACAGAGCAAGAAAAATATAAACAAAACCCACCAAATACCAGATGTCAAAAGCAACAAGGCTATAAAAAGCGGCGGCGGCAAAACCTCCCAGTAAAAAAGACAGAATGCTGACCGACAAAAAGAAAAACTTGCGCAAAGCATCCTTATCTCCCATACAGGCAGCGGCAAGAACAAAACCGGCGTCCGTCAAATAACCCGTAAAATGGGAACTCCGAATCATAAGGCCTTTATAAAAAATAAACAAGCCGTTTTGCATCCCCATCATCAGCGCCAGATACAGAACCATAACGGAGGAGGACACAGTCCCCAGCCGCAAAGCGATGCAGACCGCCCCCAGAATCAGAAGTACAACACCGTAACGCCTCCCGACCTTAAACTGTCTGTCCCGAAACAACAAGCCGCAAACGAAACTGCCGGCAAAGAAGGCAAATATCAGGGCACAGATAAACCCTGCCCTTGCCGAATCTCTCTCCCAAAATTCCATCGCCAAAACGGACAAATTGCCCGTATGATGCGTTACCTTTGCATCATACAGGCAAAGTGCCGATACATTGATCAGTCCCGACGTAGCGCAAAGCAGGCACAGCCAAATTACGAAGGCCCACTTTATCTTGGGTCTAAACATGGTACGCTTCTTTTCCATCCTCTTTTGCCGTAACGACAAAGCTGTTGTTCTCCAGGTTCACCTGCAAAAGCGCTTCGTATCCTTGATAACGCCATGCAAAGGACATTCCCCCGGCAAGCGCCTCCACCTGAATGTCCGCCTCCGCATGGAAAGCCGGAAAATGTTTACGGAAGCGCAGAAGCTCTATCTGCCTTTTTACCACATCCCTATCCAGTGCCAAAACAATATCTTTCTCACTCAAATTGCTTCTGTTAATCTCTTTATGCCCGCCCTCTCCGGCTCTTTCCACCGCAGCGTGATCATTTTTTCCGGCGAACAGATCCAAGTACCATACCTGAGGCTTGCCCGGCATAAACAAATGTAGCGCCCGCGCCAGAAGCATCTTCCTGTCATCCTCGCCCAAGGCTGAATAGTAGGTTGCGTTCACCTGATAGTACATATTTTTCTGTCCGTGCAGATTCTTGACATAGCCTCCTCTGGAAACCACAATATCAATCAGATTTTGGATTTCCTCATCCGTAATGATGCCCTTTAAATCCAGCAAAGGAATACCGTCATGGCAGCCCAGCATATTCACCACATCAATATTATCCCGAATAATTTCCTTTGCCCAATCCGCCAGTTTTTCGCCGTTTTTGCTTTCCAGCGTATGGATAATCAGACCCGGCAGGAAAAAGTCGTAGGTCATATAGCCCTTGTCCGACAAAGTCTTATAGGACTTTTCGGAATAGGTGGAATGGATTTCCGGCAGCAGGGTTAAACCGTAACGCTTTGCAATATCATGCACCCGCTCCAGCAAATCCCAAGTTCCCGGCTCATTCAGGAAATTTCTTAAGCCCGGCTCTTTCGGCGCATAAGCAAAGGCGTCCAAACGCACAATCTTCGCACCGTAGCCCGCCAGCGTCTGCAGCACCTCTTCATAATATTCCCACACCAAAGGGGACTTGATGTTCAAATCCATTTGCCCCAAATACTGCCTGCGGGACTCCAGGAAATCCACCACCTTATCCCGATGTGCCGCAAAATCGCCGAACGCCATGTCCTTCGGTTTGATGCCCTGCGCCAAGGCTTTATTCACCAACTCCGTAATCCTTTCCGCCGTCAGATACTGCAAATCCAAATGCCGCATCAGGGTCTGGGTGTCCGTCTTCGGGTACTTGACCTCCTGATAAAAGGTATTCCAGTAAGGCACGTCCTTTCCGTTCGGCATACGCACCATTAAAATCGGCAACCCGGGCTTTCTGAAGAACATATCCTTGATTTTGTCCGGGTAAGGCTGTATATAGCCCTCCTCCGTCATCTCGCCATGCCCCTCCCAGAAACGGTTCCAGTTAATGAAAAAATCCGCATACTTTGCATTTTCTCCGTTTTGCACAATGTCCTGAAACTGCTTGGATAAAACAGAGGCATGATTTAAAATAAAGTCAAATTTCAGATTGATGCCCAAATCCCGCAATTCGTCCAAATCCTGTCGGCTTGCAAAAACCTCGTTCATGTGATAATCGATAACCGAAAATCCCCTGTCCAAATCCGTATTAAAAAAACTCGGCAATATGTAAAAACTTCCGAAAATGTCCTTCGCCTGCTCCATCTTCAAAAAAGCAA
Source organism: Lachnospiraceae bacterium (assembly GCA_041848045.1). Classification (GTDB taxonomy): domain Bacteria; phylum Bacillota; class Clostridia; order Lachnospirales; family Lachnospiraceae; genus CAKAHY01. Next base: position 7,364 of record JBGZHY010000031.1, on the reverse strand, counting down.
GGGTATACTCCAAACGATTGCCGATACTGTCCGGATAAGCATTCAGCATCGGTGTAATATCCGTATTTCTAGGCATATTTCTTCCTTTCTCTTATGACAAATTCATAGAAGCCAGATATTCTTCGTAGCTTAAAATTTCTCCCGCCTTGGATAAAATAATCTTTGCTTTCGGCGCATCTCTGAGCAAAAGGTTCTGCTCGATTTCCAGCACCATAGTGGTGAAAGGACTGTCCGTAGCGCCGTCCCTGTTTCTGGCTTTCCTGTGCTCCAGGGTTTCCGCCGGGGTTGAGTTCAGCAGAACCGGAATGTCTACCCCCTCATAATTCTTGCTGTTTCCGTGGGTCCATTCGATAATCAGCACATTGATGTCCGAAAAATCCACCTCATCATACCACAAGGCTGCGGCATCTCTGCCCATTCTCTTTAAATATATCTTTTCCTTGCCCGCTTTAAAATCCGCTACGATGCCGCCAATTTGCGCAAAATCGATTTCCTTATCACTTCCCAGATAGTCCGCCAGAGCTCTTGCACCGTGTTTAATGTAAGAGGCATACCAAGGATACTGCTCGGCATTACTCTTTGCCGCATCCATGCCTTCCTCCTGCAGGCGGTGAATAATCGGAAAATACTCCGGACTGTAAGTCCCCTCCGCCACCATGCCGCGAAGAGCGCCTTCTCGGAAAATATGCAGCCTTTCCGCATCATTATACATCGGAATCCTCCGAGGATAATTATCGCCGGACAGGGTGTAGCTGCCAATGCCCAAAGTACCGAAAAAATAAGACAATAAAGAAGCTGTTTCCGATTTACCCACGCCGGAACCTCCGCAAACGGCAATCACTACTTTTTCCCCGGATAAAGCTTTCAACTCTCTCAACAATTCGGCAAAGATGGTCTTTGCCTTTGCGATATGAGTATCTTCAATGTGCACCTTATCTCCCGGCATGTCCCCATGCTTTACCTGTGCAAGATCCACCTGTATATTCGCATCAAAAGCTGTATCTAATTTTTTCAAAAATTCACTCATTTTCGGCTCCTTATCATCGCTTTTTATATGTGTTACTGATTCCACATCTAGGTCTATTTAACAGGATATTTCAAATGCTGTCAAGAAGATGTTTGCTTTTCCCGCAATATCTCCCTCACCCTTATCTTATCTTTTTCCATTTGCTTTTTTAATTCTTCCAGACTTGCAAATTTTTGTTCCGGGCGGATAAAATCCACGAAGCAAACCTCTATGTCCTCATCATAAATATTTCTGTCAAAATCAAATATATGGGTTTCCACCCGCACAGCGTGATTCTTCAAGTCGTCCTGCACCGTCGGATTGTTCCCTACATTGGTGATGCTGTCAAAAACTTCGCCGCCGGAAATAAACTTGACCCTTGTGGCATATACGCCAAAGCGCGGCAAAATTTTGTGCTCTGGCGGAAAAATATTCAGGGTCGGAAAACCGAGAAGCTTCTTACCGATACGATTGCCGCTTTTCACTATTCCCCGCACACTGTATACCGCCCCCAAAAGACGGTTGGCATCCTTAATATTGCCCTCCAGCAAAAGGCTGCGAATCAGCGTGGAACTGATATCCGTATCCATATTTGCTTTTTCTTTTTCAATGATGTGCACCGTAAAGTCAAGCTCCTGCGCCAAACGCTCCAGCAAAGCCCTGTTTCCGCTCTTGCCGCGCCCGAATGCCACATCCGGTCCTGCCACAATGGCTTTCATATTCATTTGTCCGATCAGAATATCCCGTACAAAGCTTTCTGCCTCCATGCCCGCAACCGCCGCCGTAAAAGGATATTCTACCAGATAATCAAGCTTCTCCTCCCGCAGCCTCTGCACCCGCTCCTCATTAGTATTCAGCCTGGACTGCGCCAGACCCTCCACAATGTTGGAGGGGGAGATGTCGAAGGTAAAGACCGCGCACTTTAAGCCCCGTTCCTGTGCAATACGCTTCATGGTTTCAAATATTTTTTTATGCCCCTTATGCTCGCCGTCAAACTTGCCGATGGTCAGCACCGTAGGCTCTTTAATATAAAAACTGCTGCTTCCTCTAAATTCAATCACTATGTTTCTCCGATAAAAAGCTTATATGGCTTCCATAAAAGCTCCTTTTTTGCATATTCATAAACCCCCAGGAAATGACCTGCACTGTCATAAATCCTTACTCTGGCGATGCCGGACAGTTCTTCCGCACAAAGCTCCCCTTCAAGCTGCTCTCTTCTTAAGGCATTTCCGTTAAGCGCCGGCTTTTGATGCTCCGCCTTCACTCTTAACATCGGCAAATCCATAAATAAGGCGTCAACAGGAAGAATATATCTGCGCAAGCCCTCTGCGTCCTCCCGCAGGGCTTCCAGCTGTGCCAGCGTCAAAGCAGACTCCGCCCTGAACTGTCCCGAGCCTGTCCTTTCTAAGCTTGTCATACAGGCTCCGCAGCCCAGGTGCTTTCCGATGTCATGACAAAGGGTTCGGATATAAGTTCCTTTGGAGCACAGGACTCTGATTTTTACGAAAGGAAAACGGATGTCGAGGACTTCCGCTTCCACAATTTCCACCTGTACAGGCTTACGCTCAATTTCAATGCCCTGCCTTGCCAGGTCTACCAGCTTTCTGCCCCCCACTTTTTTTTGCCGAATACATTGGCGGTACCTGCATATATTCTCCCACAAAAGATTGTATACACAGACGCAACTCTTCCTCCGTAAGGTACAAAATGCCGTCCTCCGCCTGCTCCTTTGCTTCTCCAAATAACATTTGCCGCTGTGCCAGTACTTTTCCGCTGATGTCCTGGGTATCCGTTTCCTTACCCAAAACAAACTCCGCCACATACTCCTTTTGCTTGTCCGTCAGCAACTCGCAAAGCTTGGTTGCCTGTCCCAGGCAAACCGGCAAAACACCGGTAGCATCCGGATCCAGGGTTCCGGTATGCCCGATTTTCTTCTGCCGCAGAATGCCCCGCAGCTTCGCCACCACATCATGAGAGGTAAAGCCCCGCTCCTTATAAACATTGATTATTCCATGCATCATAGCCGCTCTTTTATCCTCTGTACCAAATCCCGTATTATCTCTTCTCGTCTGCCTTTTATGCTGCAGCCTGCCGCCCGCATATGGCCGCCGCCTCCCAGCTCCGCACAGATGCGGCTCACATCCACGTAAGTTTTGGAGCGAAGGCTTGCCTTGTAGGTATCCTCATCCAGAGCATACAAATACAGCGCGACCTCTACCCCCGCAGTATTGCGCAGCTGGTCGATGACGCCGTCTAAGTCCTTAGCCTCCACACCGTATTTATCCATGCTTTCCCTGTCGGTATAGGACACAATCACGGCTCCCTCCAAAAACAGGGCGGCATCCAGCAAGGCCTGCCCCAAAACCTGATTGGCGGCGAAGCTTTTCGTATAAAAGCTGTTGTCTATGATGTCCGTGAAGGAAATCCTCTTCTCCATCAGCCTCCCGGCAAGTTCCATGGTTTTGCCGCTTGTGCAGGGATATTTAAAAACCCCCGTATCATGCACCAGACCCGTATATAAGCAGGCTGCCGTAGCGGGACTGATTTTGTCAAACTCCAGCAAAGACGCCAGAACCTCGCAGGTAGAGCTTAACTCTGCCTCCAGCACAAGGCTTTCGGTAAACGGCTTGTGACTGACATGATGGTCAATCGCCAGACTGTCCTTTGCCCTGTCCAAAACACAGGCATTCTTATCCAAACGAGCCTTATCCGCCGCATCCAGGCAAACACACAAATCATAAACCGGCACATCCGCAGGATCCGTCTTTCCCTCTATCAAAGAAGAGTCTATCAGGTCATATGCCTTCAAATAAGCAAACTTATCCGGTGCCTGCTCCAAATAAATCCGAAGCACTTTGTCAGGATAATACTCAGCAAGGTAATTGTATAAGGCAAGTACGGAGCCCGTACAATCTCCGTCCGGCCGAATATGCCCCGTAAGCGCAATGCTTCCGGCCTTTTCCACCTTTTGCATCAAAATATTATCCATACCTTATGCCTCCTCTTCTTCTTCCTCCTGTTTTTCCTGAGCAGCCATCACTTCATCAATGAGCTTATTCATTTTCATGCCGTACGCCAAAGAGCTGTCCGCCACAAAACGCAGCTCCGGTGTATTGCGCAGATTCAGTCTGCCCGCCAGCTCTCGTCGTATGAACCCGCTTGCCGCTTTCAGGCCTTCCAGGGTTTTGGCACAGTCCTCCTCTTCTCCCAAGGCGGAAATATATACCGTAGCATACTTCAAATCCGGCGTCACTTCCACATCGGTTACGCTGGTCATCAGCCCCACCCGCGGGTCCTTCAGCTCACGAATAATGCCGGAAATCTCTTTTTGTACCTCCGAACTTACTCTGGTATTTTTCACACTCCTTTTACGCATAAATATTGCTCCTTTTCTTACCTTGCAAGAAAAACAGCCCTTATATAAGCTGTTTTCCCTGCATACTTCTTCTACTTTCTCGGCACTTCCACCATATCGTAGGCTTCTACCAAATCAAATTCCTGAATATCATTGAACTTCTCGAACACCAAACCGCATTCGTAACCTGTATTGACTTCCTTCACATCATCCTTGAATCTCTTTAAGGATGCCAGATTACCGTCGAAAATCTGACTGCCTTCTCTCGTAATACGAACCTTGCAGCCCCTGATGAACTTACCGTCCAGAATATAGGAACCGGCAATGTTTCCGATACCGGAAGCCTTGAATATCTGTCTGATTTCCGCATGACCGATAACCTTTTCTTCATAAATCGGCTCCAGCATACCGTTCATGGCTGCCTGTACATCCTCGATTGCCTGATAAATAATCTTGTACAGGCGCAGATCCACCTTTTCTCTCTCGGCGCTGGCCTTTGCCGTCGCATCCGGACGCACATTAAAGCCGATGATAATGGCATTGCTTGCCGAAGCCAGGGAAACATCGGACTCGTTAATGGCGCCTACACCGCCGTGGATAACCTTAACCGCCACTTCCTCGTTACTCAGCTTGCTTAAGGACTGCTTCACCGCCTCCACGGAACCTTGTACGTCCGCCTTGATGATAATCGGCAGCTCCTTGATATTGCCTGCTTTAATCTGCGTAAACAAATCATCCAGACTCAGCTTGGCCTTGGTATCCTCAATCAGCTTATTCTTATTCTCGCTGATAAAGGTTGCCGCAAAGTCTTTCGCTTCCTTATCGCTTTCCGTTGCCACCAAAACCTCACCCGCATTCGGCACATTATTCAGGCCCAAAATCTCCACAGGGGTGGACGGCGTTGCTTCCTTTACCCGCTGACCCTTGTCATTCATCATGGCTCTGACCTTTCCGTGGCAGGCGCCTGCCGCCACGAAATCGCCGACCCGCAGGGTACCCTTCTGCACCAGAATGGTCGCCACCGGACCTCTGCCCTTGTCAAGCTCCGCCTCGATTACCAGACCTCTGGCCTTACGGGTCTTATTCGCCTTCAGCTCCTTCACCTCCGCCGCAAGAATAATCATCTCCAGCAGATTTTCAATACCCTCTCTCGTCTTTGCGGACACCGGACAGAAAATGGTGCTGCCGCCCCAATCCTCCGGTATCAGTTCATACTCCGACAACTCCTGCTTTACCCTATCAATATTGGCGCTCGGCTTATCCACCTTATTGATGGCAACAATGATTTCCACACCCGCAGCCTTGGCATGGTTAATCGCCTCTACGGTCTGCGGCATCACGCCGTCATCCGCAGCCACCACCAAAATGGCAATATCCGTACTCATGGCTCCACGCATTCTCATTGCCGTAAAAGCCTCATGCCCCGGTGTGTCCAGGAAGGTAATCGGCTCATCATTGATTTTCACCATATAGGCGCCGATATGCTGCGTAATACCGCCCGCCTCGTGACTGGTCACATTGGTGGAACGAATGGCATCCAGCAAAGAGGTCTTTCCATGGTCAACATGTCCCATAACACAGACCACCGGCGGACGCTTCTCCATCAAATCTTCGCTTTCCGCATCCTCCTTCAAAAGCTCCGCAATAACGTCTATCTTCTCCTCCGGCGTACAAATGATGTCGTACTCCAGAGCGATTTCTTCCAGTTGTTCAAAGCTTAATTCCGTATTCAAGGTTACAATCTGCCCCTTTAAAAACAGCTTCTTGACAATGGCGGACGGCTGAAGCTTTAGCTTGGTGGCAAAGTCTTTGATGGTCATTCTCTCCGGAAGAATGATTTCCTTAATATCCTCCGCCACAATCTCCACCGCTTTTTTCACCGGCATAATGAACGGATGCTTGCTGACTTTTCCGCCCTTGCTCGGACCGTCCTCCGTCCTGTGACGTTTATCGTTTTTCTGTTCCTTAAAGTTGTTTTTATTCGGTCTGGTGGCCGTGGTTTTCTTTACCAGAGAGCCGTCCATATTGGACGCCGGCTTGGCATCTTTTTTCAGCGCAGGTCTTTGGTTCCTTGCCGGCGCTTCATCCTTATCCTTTGCGGAAAATCCGCCGTCTTTAAAAAAGCCACCGCTGTTTCTGTCACGCTGAAAACCTGAACCGCTCCTGCCGTCACGATTGAAGCTTCTGTTCTCTCCCAGCTTAGCGTCACGGTTAAAGCCTCTGTTCTCCCCCGGCTTGCCGTCACGGTTAAAGCTTCTGCCATCCGTCGCTTTTCCGTCGCGACTAAATCCCCTGTTCTCTCCCGGTTTGCCGTCACGATTAAAGCTCCTGTTATCCCTGTCATTGCGGAAAGGACGATTGTCACCGCTTCTGTCCCTGCCGCCCTCGCTGCGGAAGTTTCTCTCGCCGCTTCTGTTTTCATTGGAACGGAAAGGTCGTTCTCCGCCTCTGTTTTCCTGTGCTCTGTCATTTCGGAAGTTCGTATTCCTCCGCTCATCTCTTCCGCCTGTCTGTGTGCCGCGGTTTTGGGAACTGAAATTTCTGTCATTGTTTTTAACCGGCCTTTCAGCCTGCTTGTGATTGCTCATCGTATTTACCTTTTCCGCATTGGTATTTGTTTGATTCATATCCCCTTTATCCACTCTCACCGTTTCTTTTTCATGACTTTGCACTACAGGCTGCTCCTTCGGCTTTTCCTCCACTTTTTCCACCACTTTGAGCGGTTCCTTTGGCGGTTCCGGCTGCAGGTTTTCCTCTTTCCTGCTGACATTGATATACTTGCTGCTTTTACCCTCTTCCGTCTGCGGCCTTGCCGTCTTTACCTTCTGTTGAGCATTCTGCGGTCTGAAAACGGCAGTCAGCTTTTTCTTCGGCGCTTCTTCTTTTTTGGCTTCTTCCACCTTTTCCTGCTTCGGTCCAAAGGCCTTTCTGACCTTGGCAATCATTTCCTCACTGATTTTATTTGCATGACTGCTCACATCCTCACCGTTGCGCTTTACAAAT
>JBGZHY010000030.1:0-4838 GCA_041848045.1 Lachnospiraceae bacterium | reverse complement strand
TCTGCCTGTGTGACGCGATAAAGCTCCGTATATGCCTCAAATACATGAAGCAGGGTATTCATGGTTTTTTCTGCCAAAATTCCGTTTTCAGAAAGCTTATCGTTTGAAACCGGCATAAAATCTCTGTCGAAAGCCTCCCTATACCCCTGAGCGTCCCTACACTTATCTTCTATCAAATGGAAAAGGGATAAAGCAAGTTCCAGAGCCTCCCTATCTCCACAAGCTCCATAGTAGGAAGCTAAAGCATATATTCCGAAAGCCTGGTTATAGGTATGCTTAGTACCGTCTTTAACATTCCCCCGATAATCCAGGGACCAATACAGACCGCCGCATTCTCTGTCCAAAGCTTTCTCTTGCAAAAAGAGATAGGCATGCCTTGCATAAGCCAACAAGGTTTTATCCCCCAGCACCACTGCCGCATTGGAAAAAAACCATAAAATCCTGCTGTTTAAGATACAACCTTTATCCGCTTCCCGGCAAACCCGCAAATCAAAGTCCATAAAACTGTAAAAACCGCCCTCCTGCTCGTCTTTTAATGCCTGCCAGAAAGGAAGAAGCTTTTTCTCCAAATGCTCCTTCAATTCTCTGCGCAGCATATCTTTTTGTACCATAAAAACTCCTGTCTAGCGTCTGCCCGCTTCCTTGTCCTCCTGCGTCAGGACGCTATGTTCCTTAATATAAGACATCACTTCCTCGACGGTGGTAAATGCCAATCCCACATAAGTATCCGCACAGCCGTAATACACAGCAATCCTGCCGCTTTTTGCATCCTGCAGACTGGCGCAGGGGAAGGTTACATTCGGAACAAAGCCTCTTTCCTCATACCATTCCTCCGGCGTCAGCAAAAAATTCTCGCAACGGTATCTCACTATGGAGGGCTGCTCAATATCCAAAACCGCGCCGCCGATGCTGTAGACATAACCGTTGCAGGTTCCCGTTACACCATGATAAAACAGCAGCCATCCTTCGCTGGTTTCAATCGGTGCCGCTCCGCCGCCTATTTTTAAATTTTGCCACCATTCCTTACCTTTACCCATTACATGACGATGTCTGCCCCAGTACACCATATCCGGGCTTTCAGAAAGAAAAATATCGCCGAAAGGCGTATGCCCGCTGTCGCTCGGACGGGACAGCAGCATATATTTCCCCTGTATCCTGCGGGGAAACAAAACCGCATTGCGGTTAAACGGCAGGAACGGATTCTCGATTCTGACAAATTTTTTAAAATCCGTCGTTTTTGCCATACCGATGGAGGCGCCGTAAAAATCCTGGCACCAAATGATATAATAGCTGTCCTCCACCTTTACAAGACGGGGATCATAGGCATACTGCGGCATAAAATCATTGCCTTCCTCATCCAGGAAGCGAATTTTTTCTTCCTCAAATTCCCAATGAATACCGTCCCTGCTGCGCCCCAAATAAATATAAGGGATACCATTATGCTGCTCTCCGCGAAACACGCCGATAAAGGCTCCCTTATACGGAAGCACGGCACTGTTAAAAATCCTTGCCACACCCTTTGCCGGATTTCTTTTAATGACGGGATTTTCACGGTAACGCCATAGCGGAAGCCCGCCGACATCCTCCGCATCCCTGTCCTGCCACGGCATATTTTCCACATTTTCTCCGATAATCTTAACACCCATAATCATAAACTCCTTTACAATAGATTCTCCTAGCCCTTCACCGCTCCTTGGGTCAGGCCGCTGTAAATCTGCTTCTGACAAAGTATGAACACCAACAGTGCCGGTATCATGGTGATAATCACACCTGCACAAATATAGTTGTATTGATTACCCAAAGGTCCCGTAAATTTGAACAGGGAGGTTGCCACCGTCACAAAGCGATTTTTATCCTGCAGATACAGGTTTGCGTTATAGTATTCGTTATACACGCTCACGCCCTTCAGAATCATCACCGTCACGATCGCCGGCTTCAAAAGCGGCAGTAAAATACGGAAAAACACACCGAAATAGGTACAACCGTCCATAATGTCGGATTCATCCAAAGCCGTTGAAATATTCTCAAAAAACTGAATAAAAATATAAATGGAAATAATATCCGTGCCGCACATCAAAATGATATATCCCGGCATGGAATTGATCCAGCCGATGCTGTACATAATCTGATAAACGGAAATCTGCATGGCAATACCCGGTAACAGGGAAGCAAACAAAAATAAATTTCGGATCAGCCCGTTTCCCGGAAACTTAAAGCGGCTAAGCACATATGCCAGCATGGAACCCGTCATTACCGAGCCGATTAACACAAAAAACAAAATGCTTATCGAATTGCGGAAAGCTACCAGCATGTTCGCCTGCTTCCAAGCCTGCACAAAGTTTTCAAAATAGAGCCAGCTTTGAGGCATGGTCATCACATTGGTGGAGGCATACTCCTCTGTCGTTTTGAATGCCGTCACCACACAGGAAAACAAAGGCAGCAAGGATACAAAAGCGGCGAACAGCAAAGAAGCATATTTTAAAAATATCCATAAAACTCTTTTCCCTTTGACAGCCGTCATAATTTCGCACCTCCTTTTGCTTGCATTTCCATTCTCTTTCTACGCTTGCGCAGAGTATGTATGGCCTCCTTATCTCCCACGCCGAAGAAGTAGACCTCAATACCCTTTTGTATCAAGGTTGCCGCCATAATCAGAACCAGCAACACAATCGCCATTGCAGAAGCCAGTCCCACCTTTTGGCTCTCATGCGCCAGCTTATGCATAATCACAAAATAGCTTCCCGTTCCGAAGTTTCCGCCCGTAATCACATAAGGCGGTTCAAATACACTCAAAGAACCCGTAATCGCCAAAATCATATTCAAAACCACTATGGTTTTGATGCTCGGCAAAATAACGTACAGAAATTTTTGCCATGCATTTGCCCCGTCAATGTCCGCCGCCTCATATAAACTGGAATCCACCGACATAATGGCGCCGATATACATTACCATACTCTGCCCCATATAACGCCAGACGGATGTTGCAGCCACGGATACATTATTGATGTTCGTATCCCGCAACCAATACGGCAGTTGCTCCAAGTCAAATCCGCACCATTGCAGTACCGTATCCAGCACAAAACCTCTGGTATAGAAAAATTTAAAAATGAAGCCTACCGCAATACCGCACACCAGATACGGAAAGAACATCAAACCCTTAAAAACACCTCCGCCTCTGGTTTTAAAGCTCAAAACCGTAGCAAAATACAGAGCAATTCCCAGCTGAACAAAAGAAGCCGCAATGTAATACAGACTGATGCCGAGGGCGCCGAAGGTATCCTTTCTGGTAAATACTTCGATATAATTCTTCAGACCCACAAATTTACGGGCGCCGATATACTTCATTTCATAAAAGCTGAATTCCACCATTTTCCCGAAAGGGATGTAGGTAAACACCAACAGCAATAGAACTGGCACAAACATAAAGGTAATGATACAAAGTTTCTTATTTACCTTTCCGGAAGCCAACCACTGTCCAAAACTCATTTTTTGTGCATTCATCCGAACCCTCTCCTTCCTTTTATAAAAGGCGGAAGCTTCATTGCCCCGCCTTTTATATCCCGTTTGCTTAATGCGTTATACCGTTTGCATTTTGTGCCGCCGTCCACTTTTCATTCCAAGATGCGGACAGTTCTTCCATATTTGCAGAGCCGGAAATCCCCGCCTCCACCACCTCTTTCGCAACAGCTCCGGATACGTTCAGACCCAGCTCGGAAGCATTATTGATATCATTCCACAAATTCTCTTCTCCCGCTGGAGCCGGTTCATTGACGATCAGTTCCACGCCGTCAAACGCTTCCAGCACACTTGGCAAAGCATCGCCCTTTACAACGGAGATTCCACCCTGGCTTTGTGCAAAACCGGATTTTTCCGTTAAAAATTTTACATAACACAGGGCTGCAATTTTTTCATCCTCCGTACTGTTTACGTTTACGCCGTAGCAATAATCCGGAGCCGCAGAAGCATACTGCTTACCCTCTACGGTAATCGGGAAGCTCATACAACCGATGTCATCTCCCTTATCTCCCGCCTGCTGCATCTGCAAAACGGACCATGAACCGAGAGCCATACATCCGATTTGTCCGCTGTTTAACATGCCTTTGCTGCCTTCCCAGTCTGTCGTTGTAGGATCCTCCTCTGTCAGTCCCTTGCTTACCGCCTCATATAAAATATTGTATACGGCATAGGGTCCCGTACCGTCCCCTCTGTCCGCAAACGGATCTTTGCCCTTGGTCAGGCCGGTATTGACAAAATCGGCGTCACCCGTTGCACTGCCGTCAATGTATGCATCCCAAGCCGTCATGGTCCAACCCGCTGCAAAATTTGTATACATCGGAATGGCATCGGTATTGTCCTTAATCTTTTGCAAAGCCGCAATAAATTCCTCCGGTGTCTTCGGTAAAGTCGTCACGCCCGCCGCTTCAAATACAGCCTTGTTGTACACCACGCCCTGAGCATTTACCATTGCCGGAATACCGTACACCTGATTATCAAAAGCGAAATTATTCAGCATATTTTCTTCATACAAAGCGGATAAAGCCTCTTTATCGCCAAAGCTCACGAAATAGGTGTCAAGGTCCGACTTGCTTACCGAAGTAGGAATCATACAAATATCTCCCCAATCTCCGGTAGACAGACGCATGGTCACATCATTGGCATAATCCGTAATGCCTTCATATTCAATGTTTACGTTCGGATAAAGCTTCTGAAACTCTTTGATATAGTCCTGAAACACCGTATCCATAATATCCGTTCTCTGGGTCAAAAATTTCAAATCCGCTTGAATATCCTTGTAGTCTTCTCCCAATTTGATTTGGTCAAGGCTCAGTACCGTTCCC
>JBGZHY010000029.1:0-19768 GCA_041848045.1 Lachnospiraceae bacterium | reverse complement strand
ATCGCCGGAAATATCCTGGCCCTGTGCATTGCACCCTCGGTTACGCTGCTTAGTTTGGGAGAGGAAGTCGCCGTGGGACTTGGAGGAAAGATTAAATATATTAAGGCGGCGGCAGCCCTTGCGGTTCTTTTACTGACTGGTTCGGCGGTAGCCATTGTAGGTCCCGTCAGTTTTGTCGGACTGGTGGTACCCCATAGTGTAAGGTACCTGGTGGGAACGGACTACCGAAAGGTTATTCCGGCGTCTATGCTGTCCGGCGCCATACTGGTACTTTTGGCGGATATTTTATCCAGAGTGGTTAATCCGCCCTTTGAAACACCGGTGGGTGCCATTACAGCGCTTATCGGCGTACCGTTTTTTATTTACCTGGCAACATCGGGAAAGGGGAAGAACCAATGACGGAAAAAAGCGGGACTTTAACCCGGAAATATATCACGCGAATCATTTTACTGTTTGTTCTTCTTTTGGGCATCGCATTTCTCAGCTTGTGTTTGGGATATACTGATTTAAGCGTGGCGGATGTTTTGCGTGTTTTGAGCGGAAACGGTACCGGAGAAGAGAACTTGATTGTATTTGATTTCAGAATGCTCAGGCTTGTGCTTGCCGTTCTCATCGGGATGGGACTGTCGGTTTCCGGTAATATTTTTCAGACTATCTCTAAAAATGCCCTGGCAAGTCCGGATCTTTTGGGGGTCAGTGCCGGTGCGGGAATGGCGGTTTTGCTGTGCAGTTATTTTGACAGCGGAGAAAGGGCGCTGGGAATATTTGTTTTGCCCATAGCGGCAATCATAGGAGCGCTGCTGGTGGCAACACTGATTTATGGCATAGCCCATGAAAAGGATAGGCCGATTTCACCGGTGCGCTTGGTTCTGATCGGCATTTCCGTCAGTGCCGGTTTAAATGCCATGGATATGATTATCACCGTCAAGCTTTCTCCGGAACAGTTTAATACGGTCAATACCTGGCTGATCGGAAATGTATACGGCAATACCTGGAAACATGCCTGGCTTTTGCTGGTTTGGATTCTTTTGATTCTGCCCTATCTTGTGTATCATGCCAATGATTTGAATATGCTGCGTATGAGTGACGGCGTGGCAATAGGTCTGGGCTCTCCGGTGAAAAAGCATCGCCTGCGTTATCTTTTGTTGGCGACGGTACTTGCGGCAGTCTGTGTGGCAATAGGCGGAGCTATCGGTTTTGTGGGCTTGGTGTGTCCGCATTTAGCCAAACGCCTCGTAGGACCGAATCATCGGTACAGTATACCGGCCTCGGCTTTGGTGGGAGCGGTTTTGCTGACTTTGTCGGATATGCTTGCACGAACGGTAATTGCGCCGTCGGAAATGCTGCTGGGAATCATCGTTTCTCTTATCGGTGCCCCATATTTTTTATATATACTTTTGCGGGCAAAAGTATAGAAAGAGTGAGGACAGAATATGCGCTTATATACGGAAAATATAGATGTTTCTTATTCCCGGCGTCTGATTGTCGAGAATTTGCATTTGGAAATACCGACAGGGAAGATTACGGTTTTGATTGGTGCCAACGGTTCCGGAAAATCTACTATTTTAAAGACAATGTGCAGAATCTTATCGCCGGACAGGGGAAGGGTGATGCTGGACGACGTATCCGTTCATACCATGAATACGAAGGACTTGGCAAGAAGATTGGCTATACTGCCCCAGAATCCGGAATCTCCGGAAGGGCTGACGGTCGGCGAGCTGGTGGGATATGGCCGCGCTCCTTATAAATCGGGATACGGCAGACTGAACAAAGAGGATAAAGAAAAAATCAACTGGGCATTGGAAGTGACGCAAATGACAGAGTTCGCCGAGCGTCCTTTGGAGCATTTGTCGGGAGGACAAAGGCAGAGGGCATGGATTGCCATGTGCATTGCACAGGATACGGAGATTGTATTTTTGGACGAGCCCACCACTTTTCTGGATGTGGCTTATCAACTGGAAGTATTGATGCTTTTGCGGGAGCTGAACGAGAAGTATGGCAAAACCATCATTATGGTTATCCATGATTTAAATCAGGCCTCCAGATTTGCCGACCATGTCGTGGCGATCAAAAATGGAAAGATTGTATGTACGGGAAGCCCCGAAAAGGTTCTGACTGCAGAAACCTGTAAAGAAGTTTTTGGTGTTTGCGTGGATATCATCATGTGTGGCAGAACGAATAAGCCGCTCTGCATACCATTTGATATAGAAAAAGAAAATATATGACAATACAATAGGGAGGAGAATATGGTAAACAAGAAAATCGGTTTATTGATGGGCGTTTGTATGTTGGGTATGCTGAGTGCCTGCGGTGGAGGAGCTACAGAAGCCGTAAGCACGGGGGCATTAGAAGCAAGTACGCTTTCGACGGCTGCGGAAAGTCTTACAGAAGATTCTGCGGCAGCGGGCACGGAGGCATCAACAGAAGCGGTATCTTCTGCAACGCTGAGTACACAAAAGAGTGCGGAGGAGCTTGTCAAAGTCAACGAACAGGGGCAAATTGTCGTAACGCATAAATATGGAGAAACCGTTATGCCGGAAAATCCGCAGAAGATCGTGTCCATTAAGCTGGAAGATATTTTGCTTGCGCTGGATGTCCCTATGGTGGCAGCACGAAATTTTGAGGGCTTCTATCTTGAGGAAGAGCTGAAGGCAAGGAATGTGGCGGAGATTGCCGTGGATGAAGAGGCCAATACCATCAATATGGAGCAGGTAATGTCTTTTCAGCCGGACTTAATTATTATCCGTGATTCCTTTGATCAGGCTGTATATGATGAGCTGTCAAAGATTGCGCCGACCGTAGCCTTTGACTTGAAAAAGCCGACCACGGCTTTACTGGCTGCGGGAAAGGCTCTGGGCATGGAGGATAAGGCGATAGCCCGCTTGGAGCAGTACGGTGCAAAGGTGGAGGAAACTAAGACAGCCATCAAGGGAAAAGCGGACGAGTCCGTGGCGATGCTGCGGGTAATGAAAAAGGAGATCAGGCTCTATCCGGAAACCAGCAATGACATGAGCGCCTTTTTATATGTGGATTTGGGGATGAAGGCTCCCGCTCTGACAAGAGAATATGACACCAAGGATAATTTTGCCATTTCCATGGAATTGCTGCCGGATTTGGATGCAGAGCATATTTTTCTTGTAGCGGGTTATGGCACCTTACCTGCAAATGAGGATGCGGCGGCCATCAGCAGATATGAAGAAATTAAGGGGGATCCGCTGTGGCAGACGATTCCGGCGGTGAAAAGCGGAAAAGTTTATGAAGTGGATTCCAGAATTTGGCTTACACATGGTATAATAGCCAGAGAAATGAAGATGGATGATATCGTAAAATATTTGGGAGAATAATATGTGGCTCGTATTTGCCGTTCTGTCGGCGGTTTTTGCAGCATTGACGGCGGTGTTTTCAAAGATAGGCGTAAAAGAGGTAAATTCCAGTTTGGCGACTGCCATTCGTACGATGGTTGTGGTTCTGGTATCCTGGGGGATGGTTTGGATAACAAAGGTGCAGTTCAGTCTGTCTTCCGTATCCTTAAAATCCTGGCTGTTTCTCCTGTTGTCGGGGCTGTCCACCGGTTTATCCTGGCTGTGCTATTATAAAGCCCTGCAAATGGGCGAAACGGGGAAGGTGCTGGCGATAGACAAGTTAAGCATCGTGTTTGCCGTGATTTTTGCCGCTGTATTTTTGTCCGAAAAAATCACCCTGAAGTCGGGAATAGCCGTTTGCCTGATTATTGCAGGCGCCATCATGATGAGCATATAGGAGCGAAAGAGTTTGTTTGCCGGAGGAGGAAGGGCTTTAACCTTTCCACACTCCGGCTTTGTATTGGAAAAATTTTGTGTTATAATACAGCAAAGCCCCTCCGGCAAAAGGCGGAGCGGAAAGGCAGAGAGGAGAAGATGGATGAAGAAGACGTTTGTAAACCGGGAGCAGGTGCAGGAAATGGTGAAAACTTTTCCTACGCCTTGGCATATATATGATGAAAAAGGGATTCGGGAGAATGCAAGGAGGCTGCAGGAAGCTTTTGCGTGGAACAAGGGCTTTAAGGAGTATTTTGCCGTCAAAGCTACACCGAATCCTTTTATTTTGCAGATATTAAAGGACTGCGGCTGCGGAACGGACTGCTCTTCAGTGACGGAGCTGATGTTGTCTGAAGCCTGCGGTTTTTCCGGCAGGGACATTATGTTTTCCTCCAATGATACGGAAAGCTCTGAATTTAAGTATGCTAACGATTTGGGCGCCATCATCAATCTGGATGACATTACCCACATCGACAGCGTACTGGAGGTCTGCAAAAAACTTCCCAAGGTGATGAGCTGCCGCTATAATCCGGGAGGAATATTCAGCTTGGGGAACGGTATTATGGACAATCCGGGAGATGCCAAGTACGGTATGACCTCCGCGCAGCTGACGGAGGCTTTTATACGGATGAAGAAAGAGGGTGTGGAGGAGTTCGGCCTGCATGCTTTTCTGGCCAGCAACACCGTAAGCGATGCGTATTATCCGAAGCTGGCGGAAATATTGTTTACGGAGGCCCTGCGTTTGCACAAGGTAAGCGGCGCGAAAATCAAGTTTATCAATCTCTCCGGGGGCATCGGTGTGCCTTACAGACCGGAAGAGGAAGCAAATGATATTCTGGCAATCGGAGAGGGCGTGCGAAAAGCTTTTACGGAAATTCTGGTACCGGCAGGCTTGGGAGATGTGGCGATTTATACGGAGCTGGGACGTTATATGCTGGCGCCTTATGGTGCGCTGGTGACCAAAGCAATCAATGAAAAACATACCTATAAGGAATATATCGGTGTGGATGCCTGCGCGGTGAATCTGCTGCGTCCCGCCATGTACGGCGCCTATCACCACATTACGGTGCTGGGGAAAGAGGATGCGCCCTGCACCCATACCTATGATGTGGTAGGCTCTCTTTGTGAGAACAATGATAAATTCGCCATAGACAGGAGCCTGCCGAAGATTGAAAAGGGAGATTATCTGTATATCCATGATACAGGGGCTCACGGTTTTGCCATGGGCTATAATTATAACGGAAAGCTGCGTTCGGCAGAACTTTTGCTGCGGGAAGACGGCAGCGTGCAGATGATTCGTCGGGCGGAAACACCGAAGGATTATTTTGCCTGCTTCGATTTTTGTGATATTTTTCAGGTTTAAGGCACAAAAAAACAGCCTTGACATAAATCAAAGCTGCTTTTTTTGTTTAGGATTTCTAATCTCATAGGTTTAGGAGTTGTTTTCCTTATGATGTACATAGTATAGCACAGGGCAGGAAAAAAGGCTTGAAGAATGTTTAAATGAATTATGAAAACTTTCTTAATATTGAACAGGATGATGGAGATGGGAAAAAGATGAATATACAGATTTTCGGTACGGCAAAGTGCTTTGATACCAAGAAGGCACAGCGTTATTTTAAAGAAAGAAATATAAAAGTGCAGTTTATCGATATGAAAGAAAAGGGGATGAGCCGGGGAGAGTTTAACAGTGTGAAACAGGCGCTTGGAGGTATAGACAAGCTCCTGCATACGGAATGTAAGGATAAGGCGCTTCTTTCCTTATATACTTATCTGGTGTCTTCCGATAAGGAAGAGAAAATGTTTGAGAATCAGGCTCTGATTAAAACGCCGGTGGTCAGAAACGGGAAAAAAGCAAGTGTAGGGTATGCGCCGGAGATATGGAAAAAATGGGAGCAGGAGGAATAAGAAAATGAAGCTGGAGATTTACGGTAACGAAAGATATGAAAAGGCCTGTGCGGATTTGGCAAGACAGCATGAAGGCTTGCTGGAAAGGGTAAAAACAGACAGGCAGAGCTATGCAGGCAGTCTTGGATGGCTATATCCGAGAACCTGGGCAAATCAAGCCATATTGGAGCAAATCAAAAGCATAGCGGCGGAAATACGGGCAAATGCACAGGTTCTGGTGCTGATTGGCGTAGGCGGTTCCAATAACAGTGCCAGAGCCATGATAAAAGCTTTGGGAGAGAGCGGGAATATAGAGATTGTATATGCCGGAAACACCCTTTCTTCTTATGCACTGCATAAAGTATATGAATATGTAAAGGATAAATCCTTTTACGTACATTGTATCGCCAAGAATTTTGAAACCTTGGAGCCGGGCTCCTCTTTTAAGCTCTTCCGCAGTCTTTTGCGGGAAAAGTACAAAGAGCGCTATGGGCAGCGCGTCATTGCCACCGGAAGCGAAGGAAGCCTGTTCGATGAAATTTCCCGCAAGGAGGGCTATCGCTTTCTGGCATTTCCTTGGGATGTGGGCGGCAGATATACGGCGTTTACGGCAGTCGGTTTACTGCCGATGGCGGTAGCGGGTCTGGATATCGAGGCCTTTTTGCAGGGAGCTGAGGATATGCAAAAGGAGCTGTTTGCGGCAGATGCCGGGGATAATGCCGCATATCGCTACGCCTGTCTGCGCAACCTGTATTATCGGGAGGGCTACCGTATAGAGCTGCTGGCTTCCTTTGAGCCCCGTTTCCGCTATTTTTACAAATGGTGGATACAGCTTTTTGGAGAAAGCGAGGGCAAGGAGGATAAGGGTATTTTTCCGGCAAGTGCCGATTATTCGGAAGAGCTTCATGCGCTGGGGCAGTTTATGCAGGAGGGTACGCCTCTGGTATTTGAAAGCTTTTTGGATGTGCAGGAAGAGGAGCAGGCTCTTTTGGTGCCGAGGGACGGCATCGAGGACGGTTTTGCTTATATCGAGAAGACGGATTTTCGGGAAATTAACCGCAAGGTATTTAGAGGCACGCTGGAGGCGCACAGTAAGCGCTTTCCTTGCCTATGCTTCGGATTGGAGCGTTTGGATACCCGTCACCTGGGAGCTTTGATGTACTTTTTTATGTTTTCCTGCTATCTGTCCTGTGAAATGATGGGAGTCAATCCTTTCAATCAGGAGGGCGTGGAGGAATATAAAAGATGTGCCTTCAGAATGCTCGGAAAGTAAGGAATGGTGAAGTTTAAGAATGTTGTGCTGATTGTGCGGGATGTGGAAAGGGCCAAGGAATTTTACCGATATTTATTCGGTTTGCAGCCCATAGCCGATTTCGGGACCAATGTCATGCTGACGGAAGGGCTTTGTCTGCAGGAGCAGGGGGCTTGGGAGCGGATTTGCGGCAGGAGCCTGCAAGACGGAGAGTCAAGGCAGATTTTATATTTTGAAGATGAGGACTTGGCACTGTTTGCCAAAAAGCTGGAGCATTATATGAAGAATCCGCGTTATTTGCATCCTTTGCAGGAAGCGGAGGACGGCAGGCGGGTACTGCGTTTTTATGATGAAGACGGGCATTTGCTGGAAGTGCGGGAAAGCTCTTCTTTGAAAAAATCGGCAAGGCGTTTGGTTTTTCCCTCATCAGATAAAAAAGGGTGATAAAAAATCATATTGAAAAATTGCGTAGGGGTCTATATAATTACTTAAAGATTTTAATTAAATGTAAACTTTGGTGTAAAGAAGGGGATATGATGAAGGAAAATATAGTCATAATACACGGAGGAGGGCCGACTGCCGTGTTGAACGCATCCCTGTACGGCGCAATAGACGAGGCGCAAAAGGCGGGAGAAATCGGAAGGATCTACGCGGCGAGAAACGGAACCGGCGGATTGTTAAAGGAAGATCTGCTGGATTTAACGGAGCTGGAAAAGGAAGAGAAGGAGCTGCTTTTACAGACACCCGGCACCGCCATCGGGACATCCAGGGATGACATACAGCAAGAGGATTATGAGAAGATGGTGGAAATTCTGCAAAAACGCCATATCCGCTATGCGCTGTTTAACGGCGGTAACGGTACCATGGATACCTGCGGCAAGCTGTATAAGACGGCGCAGAAAAAAGGGGCGGATATTCGGGTAATGGGTATTCCCAAAACCATGGACAACGATATTGCCATCACCTCTCACAGCCCCGGATACGGCAGTGTGGCTTTGTATATGGCGGAAAGTATAAAAGAGCTCTGTTATGATGTCAAAAGTCTGCCGATTCATGTGGTGGTGGTAGAAGCCCTGGGCAGAAATGCAGGCTGGACAACAGCGGCTGCGGCCCTTGCCAAGGATGAGGAGGGCGTCGGGCCGGATTTGATTTATCTGCCGGAGCTTCCCTTTGACGAGGAGAAATTTATAGAAGATGTTCGCAGGGCCTTGGAGAAAAAGAGCGGTCTGGTGGTGGTGGCCAGCGAAGGGCTGAAGGATAAGGAGGGACGGCCGATTGTCAAACCGATTTTCAAGACGGAGCGGGCGACGTATTTTGGGGATGTAAGTTCTCACCTGGCCAATCTGGTTGTGGAAAAGCTCGGCTACAAGGCAAGATCCGAAAAACCGGGCATTCTTGCAAGGGCTTCCATAGCTTTGCAGTCCCCGACGGACAGAGAGGAAGCGGTTCTGGTCGGCAGAGAGGCCGTCCGGAGCATACTGGCGGGAGAAAGCGGCAAGATGATTGCCTTAAGGCGTAAGGAAGGTGCGGAATATGCCGTGGAAACCTTTGCCGTAGATATTGACGAAGTCATGATGCTGGAGCATACCATGCCGAGAGAGTATATCAACGCAGAGGGCAACGGTGTGACGGAAGCCTTTGTGCAATGGTGCAGACCGCTTCTGGGCAGAGAATTAAAAAAGATGATTGCATGGAATTAGGAGGAATACAATGTTAGTACCGATGAGAGCTATTCTGGAGGCTGCGGACAAAGGGGTATATGCTCAGGGAGCATTCAATGTTAATGCAGTCTGCCAGGCAAAAGCAGTGATTGAGATACACGATATTTTCAGGAGCCCTGCCATTATACAGGGAGCGGATCTTGCCAACGGCTTTATGGGAGGCAGAACGGATTTTTTAAATGCGAGTCTGGAGGACAAGAGAAAGGGCGCTGCCAATATTGCGGCGGCAGTGAAAAAATTTGGTGCGGACAGTCCTATTCCCATCGCCCTGCATTTGGATCACGGCAGGGATTTGGACTCTTGCAAGGCGGCGATTGAGGGAGGCTATACCAGCGTGATGATAGACGGCAGCTCCCTGCCTTTTGAAGAAAATATGGAATTAACCAGAGAGGTGGTAAAATATGCCCATGAAAGGGGTGTCAGCGTAGAAGGCGAGCTGGGGGTTCTAGCAGGCGTGGAGGATCATGTGTTTGCGGAAAACAGCAGCTATACCCATCCTTTGGACGCCATTACTTTTTTTAAGAAAACAGGGGTGGATGCCCTTGCCATCAGCTACGGCACCATGCATGGAGCCAACAAGGGGCATAATGCGGTGATTCGTAAGGAGATAGCCATAGCCATAAAGGAATGTATGCGCCATGAGGGCATCAGCGGATTTTTGGTAAGTCACGGTTCTTCTACGGTACCCGCTTATATTGTGGAGGAGATCAACGCTTTGGGCGGAAAAATCAGCAATGCCCACGGTATCGCCATTGAGCAGCTGATCGAGGTTTCCAAGTGCGGCATCAGCAAAATCAACGTGGATACGGACATCCGTCTGGCGGTTACCAGGAACCTGAGAGAGCTGTTTGCAAAGGACAGCGCTTTGTGCGGCAGTGCAAGAGTGGGAGCCATTTATGAATTGATGGAGAAAAATAAGGAAGCCTTCGATCCCCGGGCATTTATCACGCCGATTATGGACACGGTACTGTACGGTAAGGTGGAGGATGAGGATACCGCCAGGGTTTGTGCAGCCATAGAGGCAGGCGTGAAAGAAGCGGTGGGAACCCTTATTGTACAGTTCGGAAGCTTTGGAAGAATGCAGCAGGTTGAGGCCGTCAGCCTGGAGGAAATGGCGGAAAGATACAGAAAGCAAGGCATTTAAACATCGCTTCGCCAGGGAAAGGAGAGATGATGAAGCATATATACCTGAATTTGAAGAGATTTGATGTGGGTCCCGATTTGGGCGGGGTAAACCGTATTGCGGATATTCGGGACTGGGCGGCGTATATCGTGGAGAATACCCAGGAAAGTCTGCGCCGCTATGCGGAAAGAGCAGAGTTTGTCATGTATTTTCCGGAGCTGCATATTTTAAAGGCGGCGGAGGCAAAAGGTGCGGGCAGCCCGCTGAAGCTGGGCTGTCAGAGCGTATACCGGGAAGATACGGCGGTGGGCGGCAACTTCGGTGCGTTTACGAGCAACCGTCCGGCTTCCGCTATGCAGGCGGCAGGCTGCGAGAGTGTTATCATCGGACACTGCGAGGAAAGGAAGGATAAGGCGGAAATCATGGCGGAAGCCGGTCTTGCGGATACGGCGGCGGTCAACCGTCTGCTGAATAGACAAATAAAAGCTGCCCTTGACAGAGGCCTGTCCGTTTTATACTGCATCGGTGAGAAGAGTGAGGAGCAGGAGCGCTGGGAAGAGGTTTTGGGGCAGCAGCTGGACATCGGATTGAAGGGGCTTGACACCGCCAAAGTGGTTATCGCTTATGAGCCGATTTGGTCCATCGGACCGGGAAAGACCCCGGCGGATAAGGAATATATTACGAAAATTGCCCGTTTTGTAAAAGAAAAAACCGGGGGGCTGCCTGTAGTGTACGGCGGAGGACTAAAGGCGGAAAACGCGAAAATGCTTGCTTCAATTGCGGAGATTGACGGCGGTTTGATTGCCTTGACGAGATTTTCCGGCGATATCGGCTATTATCCGCAGGAGTATTTGGAAATCATTGATTTGTATTTGGGATAGTGTCCCGGAAAGAAAAGAGGGATGGATATGAAAATAGATTTTGAATATGGACACGGTCTGATGAGTGCACAGCTGCCGGATGATACGGATGTATTCATACCGGGAGAAACGGTTAAAGATCCGGCTTGCATACCGGAGGAGAAGCTTGAGGAGGCGTATCTGGAAAGCCTGCAAAACCCCATCGGCATGCCGGCTTTATCCAAACTTGCCCAAAAAGGAAGCAAGGTGGTATTTATCGTTCCCGACAGAGTAAAGGGGGGCGAGCAGGCCACCAGTCACAGAAAATTGAGTATTCAAATTATTTTGAAGCTTTTATATGAGGCGGGAGTGGAAAAGGAGGATATTCTTTTCATCATTTCCAACGGCTTGCATGCCAGGAGCAAGGACTCCGATGCAAGAGCCATTTTCGGAGAAGAGCTTTTCGGCGAATTTTGGCACAGCGGTCAGATTATCAGCCATGACAGCGAAGATAAGGAAAATATGATTTATCTGGGCAAGACTAAAAGGGGCGACCCGGTTTCCATGAATAAATTCGTATTCGACTGCGATATTCCGATTCTGATCGGACATGTGCAGGGAAATCCTTACGGCGGCTATTCTGGCGGTTACAAGCACAGCGCAACCGGCATTACCAATTGGGAGTGCATTGCCAGTCATCATGTGCCGAAGGTTATGCATCGTGCGGATTTTACGCCTGTCAACGGCTCCAGCTTGATGCGCAGCAAGTTTGACGAAATCAGTATGTTTATGGAAGAAAAGATGGGACATCCTTTCTTCTGCTGCGATGCGGTGTTGGATACCTACGCCAGACAGATTGCCATTTTCAGCGGTTATGCAAAGGAAATGCAGCCTTTGAGCTGGAAGGTGGCGGATAAGCGTACCTATGTGCACTGGGCGAAGAAAAAATACGATGTTCTGCTTTTCGGTATGCCGCAGCAGTTCCATTACGGTGACGGTATGGGCACCAACCCGATTATGATGCTGCAGGCCATCAGCGCACAGGTGCTGCGTTTTAAAAGGATTATGAGTGATAAATGCGTGATCATTTGTTCTTCCATTTGTGACGGTTATTTCCATGATGAGCTGTGGCCGTATCTGCGGGAGATGTATGCGGATTTTCAGAAGGACTATATGAACACTTTGCCGGACATGAACCGTTTGGGAGAATATTACGCCAATAATGCGGAATATATCAAAAAGTACCGTTTTACCAATGCCTTCCATCCATTCCACGGTTTTTCCATGATTTCCTGCGGACATATTGCGGAAATGAATACCTCCGCCATTTATATTGTAGGAGCCAGGGAGCCGGGCTATGCCAGAGGAATGGGTTTAAAAACCAGAGCGAGTTTTGAAGAGGCTTTGGAGGATGCAAAGAAGAAATATGTGGGGGACAAGCCGAATATCCTTGCACTGCCGCTGACTTTCAAGCGTTCCGCAGTACATCTGTGCATGGAGAATCCGCAAGAGGACTGCATGGATGCTTACGGCAATATTAACGCCCCATGCTGCGGCTAGTGCTATGGCGGTTTATTTGATTTGTTTTTTTGCCTCCGTGGCGGGGGCAATCTGCGGCATCGGCGGCGGTGTAATCATTAAGCCGGCGCTGGATGCCCTGGGAATATTTGATGTTCGAACCGTAAGCTTTTTATCCGGCTGTACCGTTCTTGCCATGACAAGCTATGCCGTGCTGCGGGCCAAATTAGACGGGGGGCTGCCCGAGGAGAACGGACGGCATAGAGGGCAGAGCCTGCTGCTGGCAGCGGGTTCGGCTTTCGGCGGTATTGCGGGGAAATGGGCTTTTGTGCATATTGCAGAACTGTATGCGGACAAAAGCCGTGTAGGCGCTGTTCAGGCAGCCTGCCTGTTGGCGGTAACGGTATTTACCCTCTGGTATACCCTGCACAAGGACAGGATTAAAACCCGCAGAACCGAAAACAGGCTTCTGTGCTTTATACTGGGGTTGGGACTGGGGATTTTGTCTTCCTTCCTGGGAATAGGCGGAGGACCGATCAATCTGGTGCTGTTGTTTTATTTCTTTTCCATGGATACCAAGGAAGCTGTGGAAAATTCCCTGTATATTATTTTTGTATCCCAGCTGGCCTCCTTGCTGTATTCGGCATTGACCGCTTCCATACCGGAATTTGCACTGCAAAGTCTGGTGCTGATGGTAGCGGGAGGTATCAGCGGAGGTATAGCGGGCAGACGCATTAACCGGAAGCTGAAGGAAGAAAAAGTGTTAAAGCTTTTTATTTTTTTGATGCTGCTGATGATGGTAATCAACCTGTATAATATTTATCAATTTGTATTCTAAGGTCTTGGAGGGCTGTATGACACATATATATTATCAATATGATAAAGAAGCGTTGCTGAACAATCCCAAAATTAAATTGTTTTGTGAGCAGGACAATGAAAGGGTTTTCGGCATTATGGCAGAGGAGATGCTTGCAGAAATCGAGGAAAACAACCGTCAGGGCAGAAGGACGGTGATGATCTGTCCGGTGGGTCCTGTGGGACAGTACCCGCATTTTGTAAAATTGGTAAATGAAAAACGAGTATCCTTAAAACAGGTGTGGTTCATCAATATGGACGAGTATCTGGATGAGAACAAGGGGTGGATAGATATCGGACATCCGCTAAGCTTTAGAGGCTATATGGAAAGAAACGTGTATGGGCAGATCGATCCGGAGCTGCTTATGCCGCCGGAGCAGAGAATATTTCCGGATCCGAAAAATATCGCGCATATACCGGAGCTGATTGAAAGGCTCGGCGGTGTGGATGCGGTGTTCGGCGGAATCGGCATCAACGGACATGTAGCCTTTAATGAGGCGCAGGAAGATTTATCCAAGGAGGAATTTTTGGCGCTGCCTACAAGAGTGCTTGCCATAGCGCCGGAAACCCGGGCAGCCAATGCCATCGGCGATTTCGGAGGCGCCCTGGAGGATATGCCGAAATACTGCGTGACTGTAGGAATGCGGGAGATTTATCAGGCTAAGAAAATCCGCCTCGCCTGTATGCGCAGCTGGCACAGAGCGGTGGTCAGGAGAGCAGCCCATGGAGAGTCAAGCACAGCTTTTCCGGTGAGTCTGCTACAGGAGCATTCGGATGTCAGCATCCGTTTTTCAGATTTTGTTGCCCGTTTGGAAGTGTAGAAAATTGAAGAAAACTTGACTCTTATCTTGTGCAAAAAATACAAGATAAGAGTTTTTTAGAAGAATAAATTTTATGTGTCAGAGAAGTGTTGTTCATACTATTTTATGGACAAGCTTTCCCTTTTTATGGTAGTATTATATGACATACCTCGAAGTATGCTAAGGGGGGATGTTTTTTGTTAGAGTTAAAAAAACGTAGATAAGGAGAGGAAAATTGGGTTACGGATTTTGGAACAGTAAGAAGCCGGGAGTAGCCGTATTTATGGCTATCCTGCTCATTTTTGTTATGGTGGGCAATGTGGCTCTGCCATACGCAGACTTTCTTACTCCAAGTGAAAATTCCCATTTTGTTGCCAGTGCTTCGGATATCCACAGTCCTTCGGATGCGGAGAAAGACAGCGGCGAAATAGAACTGATCAATGACTTGGAAGAAAATGCGCAAGACTACGAACTTCTTGCCAGTGACTCGGAGGCACAGCCGAAAGAAGTGGCTTTTTTCGGTGTGCAGGATGTGGGAGTGCAGGCAGGGGCTTATTTTGATGTTTTGGAAAGTGTCGGTGCCAAACTGGGAGAAACCGAGCTGGATGTAGCTGCCCTGGAGGTGAAGACGGAGGCGGGAGAGAGCGTTCCTTTCGAAGCGGAAGGCATAATTAAGGTTTCCGGTGAAGTAGGCAGCAAATATACGGTCAATTATGTGGCATACAGCCCGGATAATTCTGCTGTGCAGGATGAGCAGGGGGCGCTTGCCAGTGCTTCCGATGCCGAAGAGGTGCAGCAGGATGAGCAGGCGGAGCTGTTTGCCGGCCTGTTTGGAGAGTTTATCGAAGAAAGGGGTGAGGATCTGCTCCGGGCAGCCGCATCGGATATTGCTCCGGAGGCGTCTGTGTTGGGAGGGGATTCTCTTCGTGCGGCCTTATTGGATAATGAGAAGCTGAATATAGAAGAAATCAATGCGGTAACAAAGGAGCTTTTGCTTTACCCAAGTGAAACCGTAGAAACGGCTGCCAAAGTGGCGAGCTTAAGTCTGAGTACGGAAAGTGCTCTGCCTCTTGCCATGAGCAGCAGAAGTCTGACCGTTATGCCTATGGGAAATGTCGGTACCGTTATTGTGACCAATATAAGGTCAAGTGATAAGGATAGGATAAATTTTACCACGCTGGCAAGAAACGGCACGATTCAGTACGACGGGCGGCCTCTGGTAGGTTTGGATCAGAACATCTCTTTGCAGGGCAGCTACATTGAGATGAAGGTTCCTATAGAGCATTTGAGCAAGAGGGTGATAAACAGCAGAACCGGAGAAATCGAAGGCTTTAAGATCTCTGCCGATTCCAAGATTTCACGTATTGAATACAGCAGGGAAACCGGTGCGGACGGAAAGGAATATCTGGTAGCCAAAGCCGTTTTAAAGGACATCGACAGAACAGCTATTCAGAATATTTTGTATACAGTTAAGTTTGAGAACAGCAGAAGGGTTCCCGAGGACTATGAGCTTTTGACCAGTGCCAAGATTTATACCCCGGGCGGGGATGAACTGGGGGCTTCCAATACTGTGGATTTTAAGGTAATGTACGAGAAGCCGGAGGTACATAAGTTCAGTTTGACCAATCTGGATTGGAACAATCAGGCGGACAATTATATGATGCAGTACGGCGGAACCTCTGTCAACGGTATCATTACCGACCCGAGGGACGTTGTATTTATGTATAATATGTCCACCAAGCAGTTTGGCAATTCTGCAACGGATATACCTCATATTTACCGTTATCGCCTGCAGGAGCAGATTGAATTGGTGGATACCTTACCGACTTATTATAATCATACGCTCGGTGTTACGGTGCCGGCAACCTTTATTTCGGGAGATAATCCGGGGTGGACGGCTGTGGCTTGGGATGCTTTCGGTAACCCCACCAAGGTAAAATATACGGTGAACAGTACTTCCGAAGATATTGTAAACGGCGGAGCGGATGCGGAGCTGTCAAAGCTGAAGCTGAGGCTGCGTTTTCCGGGCTTGAAGGTCAATGAGCACACGAACGGCGGCTATCCGACCTCCATTCCGCTGTCTACTTCCGTAGCTGCGACCTATATTCCTTATGATGAGGGCAGTATAGAAGCGCTAAACCGGAAGAGCCACGTCGATTCTTTAGTGTTCAGAATCATACAGAATGAATCCGGCGGTCCCGGTGCCGTAGTTAAGCAAAGAATCGGTGATAAATACAGTATAGACCCCGGTGTCGTACATTTGAACCAGTTGCCTTATCAGATATACGGCAGAAACGTGACGGCGTATCCGTTGAAGGAAACGGTTGTTACGGATTATGCCGCAGATGAGAGGACCTACTACCATTCCATGGAGTTTTATGGCAAAGGTGCTAGCGTGGGTGCTGACGGTGTTAAGGAAATCTGGGGTCTGGACGCTGCCGGTGTGCGGTCGATAAAGATTTATGACAGGGCAAGGGACGGTGCCTTACCGGCGAGCGGTTCCAATGACAGGAGAACCATCTATCTGGATACGGAAGCCAGGGATGAGGTTTTAGGCTATGTAGCGGAGGTAGAGGCAGGGACAAGGACGGAGGCGAGCGTGCCTTCCGCCACCCGCAGGATACATGCCGTGGACGTGGTTTATGACAGCCTCATACAGCCGGGAGAAAGACTGCACATCAGGGTGATGTTGGGAATCCTGGATCCGTATCACCTGACCAAAACGCCGGAATTTGTCAGCAACTCCGCAAAGATTAACGGCAAATACACGGGAGCAGACGGTAATGATCACAATCTTTTGGCTCCTAACGGTCAGGAACTCAGCTCTACGGTTTCCAAACAGCTGGTGGATATTGAGCAGAAAATCGGTATGACTAAAATAACCGGCAACAGTCCGTCTTCCACAGTGGGAGATGCCGTGACCTACCGTGTAACCGTTGACTTCAGGCAGATGGGGAAAGGTAATCGTTACACTAACCCTAAGGTAATCGAAGTCTTGCCGGTGGGGGTTAAGTATGCAGCTATTCAGATACCGAGCGGTAATGTACTGAATGCCAGAGTTGAAGGAACCATTGAAGATTATAAAGGAAGCGGCAGGCAGGCAGTTATCATTGCCATGGATAATTTTAAGGTGGAAAAACTTTATCAGTCCAGTATAGCTGAGTCTGCAAGAGGGTATTTCCAGTTTAATCTGACGGCAAGAATTACCGGAGATGCCCTGCGGGACAGGACAGGAACTTCGGATTCCAGCTTGAATCGGGCATATTTTACGGCGGACGGTTTATACCCTCTTTCATCAAGTATAAAACCGATAGAGGCGGGCAAGACCTTTGTACCGGATTTGTATGATATTGATAATAATGCGGCAACCACAACGGTTATCGGAGCCGACTCCCCGACTATTCTGAATACCCAGGGAGAGATCAGGGCTTATAAGGAAATCCGTGCCGAGAACGGAACATGGCTAAGAGGTGAACTGCAGACAAATTACGGTGAGCGTTTTGACTACAGTTTCGTCGTCAGAAATTCCGGCATGGGAGATATCGGAAATACGGCAAATGAAGGCCTGATCATATACGATATTTTCCCTTATGAGGGAGATGAAAAATACACCGGACAGGGTAGCGGTTCCAGAGGCTCACAGTTCAGGAATGTTTTAGCGGGAGCCGTACAGGCTCCGGTAGGCTTTGAAGTGCAGTATTCTACCACCAATCCTCCGGAGTTGGATCCCGGCCAGGTTTTCATGAACATGCAATGGACAACGGTTTTGCCGGCAGACCTTTCTACGGTTACCGCCATTATGATCAAACAGGAGAACGGACATGTTATTCCGGATAACAGTATTACCCGTTTTGTGATTCCGATGAAGGCTCCGGATGTACCGGCAGGCGGCTATTATACGACAGAGAAGAGAGCCATTAACGATTTTGTTATTTCTTATGATTTGGGCTCCATCTTCGGTTTGTCCAATACGGTCAGCAATGTACTGACGAAGAGTATTAAGGTGGAAAAACAGTGGGAAGGCGGTTCGGAGCGGCCGACTGTCCGGATACAGTTGAAGCAAAACGGGGTAAATTATTCCTCTGCCAAGTATCCGAGCGGTGTAATAGAGCTCAGTGCGGCGACGAATTGGAAAGGAAGCTTTGAAGCGCTTCCGTTTAAAGCTGCTGACGGAACAGCCTATACCTATACCATCGAGGAGTTGGGAGTAGGAAGCGGTGACCTGGCCGGTTATGTAGCAAGCATAACGGGAAATGACACCAGAGGCTTTGTTGTAAAAAACAGCTATATCGTATCACCGCCGACCGGTTTGGTACGAAATAATATACCATTCTTATTATTATCTTCCATGGGTGTGTTCAGCTTATTCGCCTTGTGGATACTGCGCAGAAGAAATGCGTAGTCGGACAAAACAGGAGCGGATGAGAGATATGGAGGAACAGAGATGATGAGAAATCAATATAAACAATATAAATGGATATTTGCCTTTGTACTGTGTATTTGCGCCGTATTTTTGTTCGGCACGGAAGTCAGGGCTGCCGTTTTGGAGGTGCATTTTCCGGTGCGGGTTTTGGTTGGCGGTTCCCAGAGCAGTGAAAAGGTCAGAACAGTTGTACAGCTGGAGCCGATATATGCCGGTCTGCCTTTACCGGCACAGACGGAGCTGGAGGTGGAACCTAATTCTTCTGTCAGTTTTGGGCCGATTAGCCTTACGGATTTGAAGGATCATGTATACTTTATATCCGTAAAGGATCTGGGGCAGACGCATGTCAATTACGACAAACGGGTTTATCGCGTCACTGCCAGCGTCGTTATGATCAACGGGCAAAAGGAGGTTTTTGTCTGGGCTAAGGAAGAAGGCGGCACGGCGAAAGCGGATGAGATGCTGTTCATCAATCGTTATATGGGACCGTCTGACGGAAGCGGCGGAAGCAGTGGCGGAGGAGGAGGTTCTTCTTCCGGCGGCAATGTAAAGCCGGGCTCCGGTACGGGAAGTAAACCGGGAACACAGGGACCGGGGGCACAAGCGGGTAATACACAGCAAGACGGTACGCAGGGTATCGGCACACAGCCCGAAACGAAAGCACCGGAGAGCACGGTTCCGGAAAGTAAGCCGCAGGATCCCGGGACGGCCAGCGCTTCCGATTTGGCAGGAAACAGCCTGCAGCAGGACGCACAGGCGGTAAAGACAGGGGATGATGTGAATCTGAATATGTGGAATATGCTGTTTGCGGCCTCCTGCTTCATGGTCTTGTTTCTGGTATACGAAAAGAAGAAAGGGCAGAAGAAGTTCAACATATAAGAAATTGCCCGCAGCTTTGGAAAGCTTATCCTATGCTGCGGGTATTATTTTAGGGTATTTTGCATGAAGTATTTGACAAAGCAGGGAATATTATGCTAGAATACAGAAGTTGTAAGCTGATATGGCACAGGAGGTAGCGCACCTCATTGGTAGTGAGGAGGTCACGGGTTCGACTCCCGTTATCAGCTCTGAAAAGTCCTTGAGAAATCAAGGGCTTCATTTTTTATGTCCGGTTTTCTATTTTGTTTGGCGCATTGACAAGAATAGAAAGAAAGGATATGTTAGGATTGATCAAGTGAAGGAGCAAGCGATGAAAATCTTACATTTATCTGATTTACACTTGGGCAAGCGCCTGAATGAATTTTCTTTAATTGAAGATCAGCGTTATATACTGATGGAAGAAACATTAAGGCTGATTGAGCGAAAAAATCCGGAAGCCGTGATCCTGGCGGGAGATATTTTTGACAAAAGCATTGCGGGCTTGGAAGCCATTACGCTTTTGGAAGAGTTTTTAGAGGAGTTGGTGATACGGGAGAAAAAGGTTCTGATGATTGCCGGCAATCATGACAGTGTGGAGCGTTTGAGTTTCGGCTCTTCTTTTATGCAGGCAAAGGGTATTTACAATGCCAAGGCTTACAGCGGCAGAGTAGAGAGGGTCAGTCTGCAGGACGAGT
>JBGZHY010000028.1:0-11858 GCA_041848045.1 Lachnospiraceae bacterium | reverse complement strand
TCCGTATATAATAAATGTAGGTTTGCAGACATCCGGCATTGCAGTTAAAATAGAAAAATACAATACTAGTAGTAAGCTGGAACATTTGCTTAAATTGATAAAGGATGTAAGCAGATGTAATTATATGCTATAATCTGTTTATGGAAGATAGGCTTTTAAAATAATTTTGTAATATCCATCCCGAAAGATTAGAAAAGTAACAAAAATATAGTGCTATTGGGTAGAGGAAGTTTTAAAAGAAAATGAGGATGAAGATTCCGTTGACTGTACTGTTTTGGCTCGGCTCTCCGAAGTTATTTGATGCTTTGATGCTTAGAAATGCCAAAAAGATTTTGTTTAAGGAAGGGGAAAACAATATTCTGGGGGAGAGAATCCTTTTCTTTGCAGAAGACAGTATTCGCACAAGCACAAAATGGGAAGAAAACAAAAAGGAACATAGGGGGTAGAATAAAGAGTATGAAGGAGGATTGAGAGATGATTGTTGTCGGACCGGAAACATTGGTGGCATTATTGCCTTTTATTGTGCTTGTACCGGTGTTTTCTGTACCATTTTTTGATTACGCCTATTTTTTGGAAATGAGGAAAAAGTATGGAAAGTATAAAATTTCGATGCAACAAATATACGCCGGTCGTGCTTTATATGCTGCTGATATTCGGGGTGGCGTTTGGATTTTCGGTATATTATGGGATTCTTCTGTTTTCCGGCATTGCCAAGGGACCGGAGTATGCCCCCGCATATTTCAGAGAGCACAGTGATCATGCGATTTGGCTTATCTTCGGTTTAATTCCCGTCGCCATGCTGTTGCCGGCATGGATTGCCGCAAAGTGCTGGGGAAGCAGAGAGGAAGAAGCGCAGCTTAAGCTGTATGAGGATTATGCGGTTTTATATTGGAAGAATAAAGAAGTATATATGCAAAAGGGCGAGCTGCGCATAAAAATCCCGAAGCCGCATCCGCATTGGTATAAGGTCTATATACTGAAGGTGCCGGGGCAAAGGCTGGTATTGGTCAGTTCCGTTAAAGAAGCCAAGGAAAAACGAGGCTTGCGGCTTTCTCTGGATATGGCAATGGATAAGCTGTCGGCTTACAGAAAACTGAAAAAGGGAGAGCGAAAAAAGGAAAAGGTTATTGATTTTTATGGAATAACTATTGTTCCGGGGCATACACCCCCCGCTGTTTTTGAGGATTCTCCCTATTATGCGGACTATAAAAATATGGTGCGTATTGAAGGAATGCCCTTTGTCAGCTGTATGATCAGGGAAAGAAAAAATCCCGTCCATGTTGTCGGAGATATGGGAATTGACATACGGTTTTTAGAGGGCTCTGATTATGATGAAGCGAAGCTGAAACGGCAAGCGATTTTGGAAATCATAGAGCTGGATGAAGAAGTTGAAGAATAAGACCGGTTAAGCCGGTGAAACGAATAATATTTGATATGAAGGAGCGATGAACATGAAGAAAATGCTATCAAAAGCGGGATGTATCTACAACATTACGGTATTCAGCCTTGTAACGCTTACCTGCATGCTTGTATTGGGTGTTTTTGTGGTGAAGCTGATGGAGGATCTTGCAGAAGGAGCTGAGTTGTTTATACCGGGAATAAGCGTTTTATTTTTGGCTGCCATACTTGTTCTGCTATTTGCGGTAAGCCGCATAATAAAGTATATAAGACTGTTAAAGCAGCTTTAAAAGCGGAGTCGAAGAAATGTATAAATATTTATTGGTTGCCTTAAATGCAAAATTCATCCATTCCAACTTAGGGATTTATTCGATTGAGGGCTATTTGAAACAACACAATCCTGGTCTGGTCGTGGAAAAGTTGGAAAGCAATATCAATCACAACCAGGGAATCATTTTGCAGGATATCTATGAATCCGCTGCGGATGCGGTCGGCTTTTCGACCTATATCTGGAATATCGAGTATGTGCTGCTGCTTGCCAAAAATTTACGTAAACTTCGGCCGAATGTCAAAATCATATTGGGCGGACCGGAGGTGAGCTATAAAGCGGTCGGATTGATGGAGGAATATCCTGAAATTGATTTCATCATCAGGGGGGAGGGGGAAAAGGTCACATCAAAGCTGCTGCGATATCTGAGCCGGGGGAATATTGCGCAGGCACCGAAAGAAAAGGCAAAGAACATCCCCGGCATTTGCTATCGGGAAGGTGTAAAAATCATGGAGAATGCTCCTGCCCCGGCCATGGATATGGACGAGCTGCCTTTTGTGTATCCGGATTTAGGCACAGAGTTTACCAAAAATCGCATCATCTATTATGAGAGCAGCAGGGGATGTCCGTTTCGCTGCTCTTACTGTCTTTCCTCTATCGGCTCGGATTTGAAGTTTCGCAGTATAGATAAAGTGAAGAAAGAGCTTCAATATTTTCTCGACGAAAAGGTGCCGCAGGTAAAATTTGTGGACAGGACATTTAACGCGAAAAAATCCCATTCCCTGGAAATTTTAAATCACATCAAAGCGCATGATAATGGAATCACGAATTTTCATTTTGAAGTAGAGGGCGATATCCTTTCGGAAGAAGAAATCGAGATATTATCTTCGATGCGGGTCGGACAGGTTCAGCTGGAAATCGGCGTGCAAACCACGAATAAGCGAACATTGCGGGAAATACGACGATTTGCCGATACACAAAAGCTTGAAGAAAATATGCGAAAACTTAAAGCGGCAGGAAACATTCACCTGCATTTGGACTTGATTGCCGGTCTGCCCTTTGAGGACTTTCCTTCCTTTCGGGAGTCCTTTAATCGTGTATATGCCATGAAGCCCGATGAATTGCAGCTGGGATTTTTGAAGGTACTGGACGGCTCCTATATGTGGGAGATGGAAAAGGAGTATGGAATCAAGCGCTTTGATACTCCGCCGTATGAGATTCTTTCCAATCACTGGCTCGCTTATACCGAGTTGATGCTTTTAAAGGATGTGGAAGAGGTGCTGGCAGTTTATTTTAACAGCAGGCAGTTTGAGGAAAGCGTAGAATTTCTGGAATCGAAATTTGACACTCCCTTTGCCATGTATGAAGCGATAGCGAGGTATTACAAAGAAAAGGATTTCTTTCGGATAAAACATAATCGGATGCAAAGGTATGAGATTTTGCATGATTTTTGCGAAGAACTCACGGATATCGGCACATTGAGCGAAGCGGATTTTACTTACCTTAAAGATTTGCTGATAACGGATATCTGCAAGCGGGAAAAGATGAAATCCAGACCGCGGTTTTGTGCGGAGGATTTCAGTCAGGGGAAAGAATACAAGGAAATATTCCGTACGGAATGCATGAAAAGAGGGCTTAAGAATCACGAAGCACATCTGGAAATCCTGGGGGACGGGGAAATCCTGTACTTTGATTATACGAAAAGAAACCCCTTGAACAATAATGCAGAAGGGGTTAAGCTGAAGCCTTGAGTCTGCCGCCGGCTGTATGAAGAAGAATACGCTCTTTGGCGCAGTTTTATCCTGCCGGATACAATCATTGGGTAAAGATAAATAAAATATAAAATTCCGATTTATTAGCACTCGACTCTTGACAGTGCTAACAAGAGGTGATATAGTAAAGCGGATGAAACCTTTTAAGAATGGTGGAAAATAAAGATTGAAGGAGATAGCAAAATGAAATTGACACCTTTATTTGACAGAGTGGTTTTAAAACAGCTGCAGGCGGAAGAAACCACGAAGTCCGGAATTGTTTTGACAGGACAGGCAAAGGAAAAGCCATCACAGGCAGAAGTGATTTCAGTAGGTCCCGGCGGCGTGGTAGACGGCAAAGAAGTGAAGATGCAGGTGAAGGCAGGGGATAAAGTGATTTATTCTAAATACTCCGGAACGGAAGTGGATTTAGACGGAGAGAATTTTATCGTTGTGAAACAGAATGATATACTGGCAATTATTGAATAGGATGAGGTGAGAAAATGGCAAAGGATATTAAATACGGAATAGATGCCAGAGTAGCGCTGGAAACAGGTGTGAATAAGCTGGCAAACACGGTGGCGGTGACATTGGGACCAAAGGGAAGAAATGTTGTTTTGGATAAGTCTTTCGGCGCACCGTTGATTACCAATGACGGTGTAACGATTGCAAAGGAAATCGAGCTGGAAGATGCTTATGAGAATATGGGTGCACAGCTGGTAAAGGAAGTGGCAACAAAGACCAATGATGTGGCGGGCGACGGTACGACTACCGCAACCGTACTTGCCCAGGCGATGATTAACGAGGGAATGAAGAACATCACTGCAGGAGCCAATCCGATCGTGCTGCGCAAGGGTATGAAGAAGGCTACAGACCTTGCGTTAGAGGAAATCAAAGCAATGTCCGAGCCTATCAGCGGCAAGGAGCAGATAACCAGGGTAGCGGCTATTTCCGCTTCTGACGATGAGGTTGGCGCTTTGGTTGCCGATGCCATGGAAAAGGTAAGCAAGGACGGCGTCATCACCATTGAGGAGTCCAAGACCATGCTGACAGAGCTGGAGCTTGTAGAGGGTATGCAGTTTGACAGAGGCTATCTCTCCCCTTATATGTGTACGGATATGGAAAAAATGGAGGCAAATCTCGACAATCCTTACATTCTGATTACCGACAAGAAAATCGGCAATATTCAGGACATTCTTCCGATTTTGGAGGAGCTGGTAAAGGCTTCCGCAAAGCTGTTGATCATTGCGGAGGACGTAGAGGGTGAAGCCCTGACGACTCTGATTGTCAATAAGCTAAGAGGAACCTTCAATGTGGTAGCGGTAAAAGCTCCGGGCTACGGCGACAGAAGAAAAGAAATGCTTAAGGACATTGCGGTATTGACCGGCGGTACGGTTATCAGCGAGGAGCTTGGCTTTGAGTTAAAGGATGCGGATTTCTCCCATTTGGGCAGAGCAAAATCGGTTAAGATTCAGAAGGAGAACACCATCATTGTGGACGGCATGGGAGATAAAGCGGAAATCAGCGCGAGAGTGTCCCAGATCAAGGCACAGATTGCAGAAACCACTTCTGATTTTGATAAGGAGAAGCTGCAGGAAAGATTGGCAAAGCTCTCCGGCGGTGTTGCGGTGATCAGAGTCGGTGCGGCAACGGAAACCGAGATGAAGGAAGCGAAGCTGCGTATGGAAGATGCCTTGAATGCAACCAGAGCGGCTGTGGAGGAAGGTATTATCGCCGGCGGCGGTTCCGCTTACATTCACGCAAGCAAGAAGCTTACGGCTCTGGTAGACAGTCTGGAGGGCGATGAAAAAGTAGGCGCCAATATTGTACGAAAGGCTTTGGAGGCACCTTTATACCGTATTGCAAGCAATGCAGGTCTGGAGGGCAGCGTTATTGTCAACAAGGTAAGAGAGAGCGAAGTGGGTATCGGTTTTGACGCTTATAACGAAGTGTATGTGGATATGGTAAAGGCAGGTATTTTGGATCCTGCCAAGGTGACCCGTTCCGCTTTGCAGAATGCCACCAGTGTGGCGGCAACCCTGCTGACAACGGAGAGCGTTGTGGCCAATATTAAGGAAGCGGCACCGGCTATGCCGAATCCGGGAATGGGCATGATGTAAGCCCTCTTCGTAAACGGAGAAAATAAACAATATAGGGACGGTATCTTGGGCTTCTCTTGGGAGGCGGAGATACCGTTTTTGTATAGAGGGCTTGTGGCGATGCCGTATATTGTTTGGTTGCGGAAAGGCTATGTGGGCGAAAAGAGATTGGCATGGATATTTTCGGGAAAGCGGTGTATAATAAAAAGGTAGCAAAGGGAATGTACAGTAAGAACAAGGGAGAAAGATGAACAGAAAGGTCATTCGATATTTTGCGGCCGCGGCATTGACGGCGGGACTTCTTTTGCAGGGTGCATTAACGGCGTTTGCAGGAGGAATACAGGACAGCATTAAGGTCAGTACCTTGAAAGCGGCGAAGGATAATAAACATTTGGTGCTGATTGTGGCGGATACGGAGGACAAAACCAAGGTGAAGGTTTTGGACTATACCAAGGATGAGCAGGGAGTTTGGCGAAACAACTGGATCGTAGAGGGTATTTGCGGCAAAAACGGTATTTCGGCAGACAAGAAAGAAGGAGATAAGAAGACGCCGGAGGGTCAGTTTTCAGCCCTGATGAACTTCGGCATCGAGAAGGATCCGGGAAGCAAGCTGCCCTATCATAAAATCAGCAAAAATGATTTTTGGGTGGATGATTCCGAGAGCGTTTATTATAATCAGATGGTAAATATCAATAAGGTTAAAAAGGACTGGAGTTCCGCGGAAAATATGATTAAGCAGGCACCTTATTACAACTACGCCATTGCCTTGGATTACAACAAAGAGGGTGTTCCCTATAAGGGCTCCGCTATTTTCATACACTGTACCAAAACGGCGCAGGATACCTATTCGGCAGGCTGTGTGCGTATTGCCCAGGAAGATATGATACGGCTGGTGCAGGAAGTGGATGCGGACACGAAGTTCATTATTGTGCCGAATATAGAGGGACTGGCGGCGTATTAGAAAATTCGCCGTCCGCAATGAAAGGAGCCCCGCTCCGTCAGCGCTGTGCTGCGCTTGACAGGGCGAGGCTCTCATTGATTTCCAATTCTTCTTTTAAAAGATCCTCCAGACTGATATTGTCTACGACGCCGTTGATGGCGTCTTCTATTTTTTTGAATACCCGCCTGGTCACGCAAATCTTGTCCTTTTCACAGCTTTCACTGCCGTCTTCCAGACAAAAAACCGGCGCAAGGGAGCCCTCCGTCACCCGCAGAATATCCCCTACGGAGTATTCACAGGCGGGTTTGGAAAGCATATAGCCGCCGGAGGCGCCGCGAATACCTTTGACGTAGCCGGCTTTGGTCAGGGTGGAAACGATTTGTTCCAAATATTTTTCAGAAATCCCCTGGTTTTTGGATACCTGTACGATTTTGGTCGGCGTATCCGGATGCATTGCAAATTCTATCATCATACGTAGGGCATACCTGCCCCGTGTTGAAATCTTCATGCTTGTTTTTCTCCCGCTATCATATTATTTCACAGTATTTTACTAGGTTTTCTCTATTGTAGCAAATAATAAGGCAAAAGTAAACCTAAGGCACTTGCAAAATACAGGATTTCTGTTTATGATACCGTGGTATGGAAAATACTTCCATGAAAAGAATAAGAAAATCAGAAGGAATGATATGAGATATCGATACAAATTGTTAATATTGGATTTGGACGGAACTTTGACCAATAAGGATAAACAGATCAGTAAGAGGACCAAAGAAGCTTTGTTTCGGGCAATGGATGCGGGGGTATCCCTCGTATTGGCAAGCGGTCGTCCGAGCTTCGGCATTATGCCCCTGGCAAGAGAGCTGGAAATGGAAACAAGGGGCGGCTATATTCTGTCTTATAACGGCGGTAGCATTATCCGGATGCAGGACGGAAAGGTTTTGTATCAGGAGCGCATCAAAAGGGAGGAGCAGGGGCAAATTTTTGACCTGATTGCAGAACACGGGCTTGATTTTGCCTGCAGCGAGGCGGAGGAGATATTTGTGGGAAACAACATCAGCAACCGCTATATGAATATAGAGGCAGGCATCAATAAAATGAATATGAAAGAGGTGGCTAAGGGCAGAGAATATATCACCTGGGATTTGCCGAAGTTTGTATTGTTTTATGATGAAGCCAATGCCGGAAAAGCAGGTGAGGAAATCGGTAAGGGCATCAAGGCTTATCCGAAGACAGTGGACTATTCGGTAGCGCAGGAGAGCGATATTGCCGTACTGAAAGAAAAGGAAAGAATAGTTAAGGCGGCGATCGGCGAAAAGTTTGAGGTGTACAGAAGCGAGCCCTTTTTTCTGGAGATTCTGCCCAAGGGCATAGACAAAGCCAAAAGCATCGCCAGATTATTGGATATTTTGGGACTTGTACCGGAGGAAGTGATAGCCTGCGGCGACGGATTTAATGACGTCAGTATGATACGTTTTGCGGGTCTGGGTGTGGCTATGGAAAATGCGGTGCCTGCGGCGAAAGAGGCGGCGGATTATATTACTTTTTCCAACGATGCGGAGGGTGTGGCTCATGTGGTGGAAAAGTTCATCCTGGAATCCGGGGAAAGGAAAGAACTGGATTATTATACCCTGGAGGGGCAAATCGGCTTTAGCCAGGATGATTTTCAAAACCACTGGATGCGTCTGGGAGGCTGCGCAGCGGTAACGGCTATGGATGCAGCCATTTTCTTTGACCGGAAACGAGGAAGCTCCGTTTTATACCCCTATGACAAAAATGCGGTGAGCAAGGAGGATTATCTCCGTTTTTCTCGGCTCATGCGCCCTTACCTGCGGCCGAGGTGGACAGGCATAGACAGGCTGAGCATTTATGTGGAGGGAGTGCAGCAGTTTTTAAAGGATAGGGGCTGTACAGATCTCGGTGTGTATGCTTTATCCGGGCATGAAGCTTATGCGGAGGCGGAGGACAGGCTGTGCAGACAGATAGACAGGAATATATTGGTTCCTATGCTCCTGCTGCGGCATCGGGATAAAAAGTATCATTTTTACGTGTGGCATTGGTTCAATCTGGCAGGCTATGAAAAGAGAGCGGAGGGCTTGTACGTGAAGGCCGTAACCTACGGACATGCCAGATGGCTGCATTTCCAAGAGTTATGGGAAAGCGGTTACAAAAAACGGGGCGGCTTGATTTTGTTTGAAGATTTATCATAAAGAATTGTTGCTAAACCTGAAAAAAAGGAGGTATGCTAAATGATAAATATAGGCTGCCATTTGTCTGTTAGTAATGGGTATGAGGCAATGGGAAAAACGATGGCAGAGTTTGGTGGAGATACCTTTGCTTGGTTTACCGGAAACCCAAGAGGCGGAAAGTCCAAAGATTTAGATCCGCTTGATGCCCAAAAACTGCAACAAATGATTAAGAAAGCGGGATTTGGAAAGCTTGTTGCACATGGAAGTTATACCATGAACCTTTGCTCAGCCAACCGGCAAACGCGGGAAAATGGCATTGAAATGCTTTATAAGGATCTGATGAAGATGGAAAATTTGCCCGGTAATTACTATAATTTTCATCCGGGATCACACACGGGACAAGGAATAGATGCAGGGATTGAACAGATCGCGGAGGGGCTAAATAAGGTCCTTTGGGAGGATATGCATACTACCGTACTTCTGGAAACCATGGCAGGAAAAGGCTCCGAGGTAGGCAGTAAGTTTGAAGAACTGAAGAAAATAATAGATCTTGTGGAATGCAGCGAAAAGGTGGGAATATGTTTCGATACCTGCCATACGTGGGATGCAGGGTATGATCTTGTAAATGATATTGATGGGGTTCTAAAGGAATTTGATAATATCATAGGACTTGAAAGACTTAAGGCAATGCATTTTAATGGCAGTAAAAATGAAAGAGGATCCCATAAGGACAGGCATGAAAAACTTGGGCATGGAATGCTGGGAATAGATGCTATGAAAAGGATTGCCATGCATCCGCTTCTTCAGGGACTACCCTTTATTCTGGAAACGCCAAATGATGACGAGGGATATATCCGGGAAATTGCAATGATGAAAAGCTGGTTTTCTTAATGATAAAACCTTGAAGGAATTTGAAGGCAGTATAGAATGAAAATGCATCAGCTAAGTGATGAAAGGTAACGAAGTAAGCTGAATCCTCTTTGCTAATTATTGGGATAGTGAAAAAAATAATGAAATTTCCGTTTCTTGCAGCTTAAAGTTTATAGAAAATTCACAGGCATTAAAACTTTATGATATTTATTAAAGTTTTAATGCCTGTTTCCAAGTGAAGAAAAGTATATTATAATATCTGAACAGGCAGATTCTGCTGCCTTTTATCTGTATTTCCGGTTTTTCAACCAAAATATCAACAGTAAGAACAGAGCACCTTGACAAGTACATACAGCATTTCCCGAAGTCTTTTTTTATTATGTAAAAATCAAAAAACAAAAAAGGAGTAAATGTGGAAAAAATCAGAAAAAGAACGAAAGAAATGATGAAACGGGCTTTGGCTTTGGTGCTGGTGCTGTGCTTATCGGCGGCAGCTTTTACAGCCATGTATACCGATTATAGCTATGCGGGAGAAAGAATCCGCTTTTCCTCCCGTAATATATGGAAAGGCGGAGAAGAGTTGATTTACGGACAGCCCAGAAATTATTTATTTAAATGGAAGGCAAGCAATGGCAAGGATACCTTTTGTATTCAGCCGGGAAAGCACATGGGAAAGGATGTCAAAGCCCTTGTGGGAGAATATAAAATAGGGGATAAGAATATTCCTTACATTGACAGCAGGGAAGAATTTGCACATTTGGCTCTGCTGGGAAAATGGTATGAAAGTAAAGGGAAAAAGAGCGATACGGCTTATGCGGCGGTGCAGGTTTTGATTTGGGCACTGCTGGAGGGCGATTTGGACGGTGCTGTACAGGAGGCGGAAAAGGTGGACGCCCATGTTGCAGGGAATGTTCGCTTGGCGGTAGAGGAGGCTCTGCAGTATTTGCACAGTTTTCCGGAACAGCTGCCGAGGGGAATTTATCGCAGCAAAGAAGAGGCTCTGGCGCACCCTTTGCGTATGGATGATGAAGAGGAAGTGCGGATTGATTTATCCGCTTACCCGAAGCTTGCGGCTTTGCATTGGACAGGTCTGCAGGGCGAGGGCTTTGTGGCGCATGTGGAAGAAGAACAGCTGATTATACGGTATCGGGGCAAGGAAAACCGCCCGAAGGGGGTTTTGGTGTGCAGACAGCTGCCCGCCGATTTGCAGGGGATTTTACAAGGCAGCGAAAGTCTGCAGATTTATATTCCCGATAAAGTACAAAAGGATCAGATCATGATCAGTGCCTCCTCCGAAAGCGACAATGGGCTTTATATTGCCATAGGAGGGGCAAAGCCGCGCAAGGGAAACGCAGAGGTGGAAGTATACAGGCACAGAGAACGCTTTCGCGCAGATTATAATGTGGAGGTACACAAAAAAGATGCCCGAACGGGGCAGGACTTGGAGGGCAGTGTTTTTGCGGTTCTGGCAGCCTTTGATGCTGCGCAGCTGAAAGGAGGAAGGCTGCAGGCTGAGCGTTTGTTTCCCCAACCCGCATTGTGGGAAGGATATCGAAAGATGGGAGAGATTCGGACGGATGCGCAGGGGCGAGGAAGATTCAAGGCCTTGCATTTTTACGAATATGATAAGGTTTATGCCGGACATCCGGAGCCGGAATATTTGGAGGTACCGGAACTGGTGACGGATGAACAGGGGGGAGATAACAGCGAGGAGATTGCCGCCATAGAGGAAGAAAATGAAAGGTTGCAAAGGGAATGGGAGGCGCTGGTAGAGCGCTGTGAGGCGGAAACGGATTTTCACCATGATGATATAGAAGTAGCCAGACAGATGATGCTGGAAGATAGGGATGAGAGCTACCGGCAGTTTATCCGCCTGCTCTATCGTTATACTTTGCGGGAGCAGCAGGCAAGGGAAGGATATGTCCTGCATGGTTTGCATAATGATGACCTGCCGGTGGAAACGGTGGTCAGCAATGCTGCGCAGGCAGGAGCTGAGCGTTTTCTTTCCGAAGAAAGAATAGAAGGTTTTGGAGAGGAGGAGAGCCTTTGGGAAAATCGCCTGCTTTCCTATGGAGATGATGAGGAAGAGGAGCGTTTTCTTCCGGATCCGGAAATGGATGAGGAGCCACCTCTTGCTGCGGGGGATACGGAGCGCTTGTCCTATACCTTCACGGTGGAAGATCACAGCACCGAAGGAGAAATACACATCAGCAAGCAGGATCGGGATTTGTATCTGGCTGACGAAGCCGCTTCCTACGGAAAGAGCCAGGGGGATGCCAAACTTGCCGGTGCCGTATACGGTTTATATGCGGCAAGCGACATTGTGCATCCGGACGGAAA
Source organism: Lachnospiraceae bacterium (assembly GCA_041848045.1). Taxonomy (GTDB): domain Bacteria; phylum Bacillota; class Clostridia; order Lachnospirales; family Lachnospiraceae; genus CAKAHY01. The sequence goes on along the minus strand of JBGZHY010000028.1, from coordinate 6 downwards.
AAGCGG
>JBGZHY010000027.1:0-9164 GCA_041848045.1 Lachnospiraceae bacterium | reverse complement strand
GTGTACGCTCCGATTTAACCCTTTCCATAGGTTTTTTGAAGCAGGGGCAGCTAAAAAAGGCGGCGCAGGTTCACATCGGAGAATTGCGCAATCTGGATATCGGCATTTTGCTGCCGGAGTAAAAAAGTGAATATGACAGGAGATAAAGCGGCGGATGTTCTGCCGCTTTTGTACTTCATAAAGCACAAATTCACCGCGGATTTCCCTTGCTTATCCTCTGTAAATACGCTATAATCTCTGCAAGATTGATATTTTATAAACAATCTATTGCTCATAGAATGATTTTGTTCAGTAAGGGGAAAAATAATGATTCATAATGATGAAACCGTCATTTCCATTAAGCATAAGGTTATGGATGAAGTGGCGAAGCTTGCGTTTGCGGGAGAGTTGGACGAGAGAAGGGATGAAATTCCCTATAAGCTTATTCCGGGACCGCACGCCAAATTCAGGTGCTGCATATACAAAGAAAGAGAAGTGATTCGGCAGAGAGTCCGTCTGGCGGAGGGGAAATGTCCGACGGACAAGTATACGGATAATATTGTGCAGGTAATTGATTCTGCCTGTGAGGAGTGTCCGATTCAGCGTTTTACCGTAACGGACAACTGCCAAAACTGTTTGGGAAAAGCCTGTATCAAATCCTGTAATTTCGGAGCGATTACGGCAGGGAAATACAGAACCTATATCGAACCGGAAAAATGCAAGGAATGCGGAATGTGCGCAAAGGCCTGTCCTTATAATGCCATTGCGGACCTGATTCGTCCCTGCAAGCGTTCCTGTCCGGTGAATGCCATTACGATGGATGAAAATGACCTTTGTGTGATTGATGAAAGCAAATGTATACAATGCGGACGTTGTATACACGGCTGTCCCTTCGGCGCCATCGGCTCCAAGGCTTCCGTGGTGGAGGTAATCTACGCCATTATGGCAGGAAAGAAGGTATACGCCATGATTGCACCTTCGGCGGAGGGGCAGTTCGGACCGGAGATTACGATGGATTCCTGGAGAACGGCTCTGAAAAAGACAGGCTTTGCGGATATGATAGAGCTTTCCCTGGGAGGTGATTTGACGGCTTATGCGGAAGCGGCGGAATGGGCGGAGGCATATAAGGCGGGAAAGAAGCTGACAACCTCCTGCTGTCCTGCTTTTACGGCAATGATTAAACGTCATTTCCCGACTCTGATTGAGAATATGTCCACGACAGCCAGTCCCATGGTCGGGGTGTCCAGAGCCATTAAAGATAAGGAGCCGGATGCGGTAACGGTGTTTATAGGACCTTGTATTGCCAAGAAAAACGAAGTCAAAGACAGTAAGATTCCGAATAATGCGGACTATGCGCTGACTTTTTCGGAGGTGCGTTCCATTATGCGGGCAAAAGGCGTTATTCTGGAGCCGGAGCCAATCAGCACCCAGCAGGGCTCCGTATTCGGCAAGCGTTTCGGCAACAGTGCCGGTGTAAGCAAGGCGGTGTTAAAATCCCTGGAAGAACTGGGAGAGAGTACGGATATTAAGGTGAATGTCTGCAACGGTGCGGAAGAATGTAAAAAAGCCCTGACTCTTTTAAAGGTCGGTAAGCTGCCGGAAGATTTCATCGAAGGTATGGCTTGTGTGGGCGGCTGTGTGGGCGGCCCAAGCTCCCATAAGGATTATATGCAGGCGAAAAAAGACAGAGATTTGCTCATCGGAAAGGCGGATGACAGGGGCGTTTTCGATAATCTGAAGTTTATGGAAGCGGATAAGGTGAATATGCACAGGGAAAGCGGACATGAGGTTTTGTAAGGAACCGAACAGAGTAATGTTGGAGAAAAAATGGTATTGTCACTTTATGTAGTCAATTTTATATTATACAGTTTTCTGGGATGGATATACGAATGTATCTATGCGGCTTTTACCAGACAACATTGGGACAACCGCGGTTTTTTGTTCAGCCCTATATGTCCGATTTACGGTTTTGGCGTGCTGGCAGGCAAGATGCTGCTGGTTTTCGGCTTTGGAGGAGATGCGGCTAAAGCAGGATTTTTGGAGCTTTTTCTTATATCGGCATTTGCCAGTGCGATTTTGGAATTTGTAACTTCCTATACTATGGAGAAGATTTTTCATGCCAGATGGTGGGACTACTCGGATGTGCCCGGTAACATACAGGGAAGAATTTGCTTACCTGCCAGCATAGGTTTTGGATTTGCCGGAGTATTGATCATCAAATATCTTTTGCCGGAAACGGACAAGCTGTTTGCTTTATTGCCGCCGGTGTATACGGAGCTTTTGGCTTTACTGTTTACGGGTCTTATCTCGGCGGATTTTGCTATTACAACGGTTTCCATGACGCAGCTTTTGCAGAAGCTGGAAGCCATGCAGGCAGAGTTTGATGCAAAGATGGAGCAAAATGTGGTGAAAGCAAGTATGAAAACCCGGAATGTGGTAAAGGTAACAAACGAGATGCTGAGCGATATAGGCGAGGAAATGTCGGAAGCCGTCAATCGCTTAAGCCGAGATTTTGCCGGGCGTATTTCCGCCATGGAATGGAGTCAGCTCAAAAGGCTCCGTAGGATAAGGCGACCGGAACGCTGGGTTTTGATACAACGGATCCGGAAACAGCGTCTGGCAAGAAAATCCGGCAATAAGAAAAGCGGCAGCTAAATCCTTCTTAGCTTTACCGCATTTCTTGCCTGCCTGCGTCTGTCATCTTCCAGAGCGGCATAATGTTTTTTGGTTGTATTGACGTCACTGTGCCCCAAAACGGAGGCTACCAGATAAATATCGTCGGTTTCTTTATACAGGTTGGTACCGTAGGTACTGCGCAGTTTATGCGGGGTGATTGTCTTTAAAGGCGTCACCCTGCTTGCATATTTTTTTACCAGATTTTCCACGCTGCGCACGGAAATGCGGCGCAGCTGCAGGGAAAGAAAAAGTGCGTCTTCATGCCCTGCCTGCGGGATTTGCCCTTTGCGAAATGCCAAATAGTCCAAAAGCGCCTGTTCCACTTCTTCTCCGAAATAAATACGCTGTTCCTTTCCGCCTTTTCGGTGGATGCGTATACCGGAGGTCTGCAAGTCAATATCACCGATATTGATGCCCACGCATTCAGACACGCGGATGCCGGTTCCCAGCATCAGCGTCAAAAGCGCCAAATCCCGTATTTTGTTTTTTTGATGATAAGCCTTTTGCCTGTCACTGAGATTGTCGCCCTTTTCCACCTCGTCCAAAAAACGGACCACTTCGTCAATTTCCAGGCGAACGATTTCTTTGTCCTTAAGCCTGGGCAGCGGAACCCTGGATAAAGGATTGTTTTCCAAGGCCTCTTTGTCATAGAAATACTTGTAAAAGCTTTTGAGAGAAGCGATTTTTCGCTTGATGCCCCGTTCCTTGTTGAAAATCTCTTTATTATCTTCGCTGCGGTATTTCAGGTATTCCATATATTCCTCGATATCATCGCCGGACAGACGGTCCAGGACGGCAAGGGGAAGCGCCTGTATGCAGCCGTATTCAGCCGCCAGCACAGGATTGCTTTCCAACAGATAACTGAAAAACACCTTCAGATCATAGGCGTAGGCGATGCGGGTCTTGGATTCGGTGCGTGGTTCGATGCCGCGGAAGAAATCCTTGCAGTAAGGCGGTAAATCCTTGCAGAGCTCCCGCAATTTCAAGATGTTCTCTTTGTCCATTTGTTCGTTATAAGACAGCGGCATAGCAAAACTCCCTCTTAATATTTTTCTTCATTATATCTCTGCACAAAAGTCTGAATTTTGTGGGTCGGCGAAAGGCTCTTTCCGATGCTGACATCATGGTTGAAGGAATTGATGATGGCGGCAAGGTATTTGCTCATATCCGCCTCCAGATACCATTCTCTGTCCAGAAGCTCCGGCGTGCGATAATTTAAATTGGTGCTGCAAACATAGTCGATGATGCCTTTGTCATGGGCAAGGTCAAATTTATCCAGCCCGGAGGTGAAGAGGGCAAAGGTTGCACAAACGATCACGCGTTTTGCTTTTCTTTCTTTTAACTGCTTTGCCGTATCAATCATGGATTCCCCGCTGGAAATCATATCGTCCACAATGATAACGGTTTTTCCCTCTACATTGCTGCCCAAAAATTCATGAGCCATAATCGGATTGCGTCCGTCCACCACTTTGGAGTAGTCCCTGCGCTTGTAAAACATACCCATATCTACGCCGAGATTATTCGCCAGATATACCGCCCTGTGCATCGCGCCCTCGTCCGGGCTGATGATCATCAAATGTTCTTTGTCGATGCGAATGTCATGAATATTGGAAAAAATGGTTTTGACAAATTGGTAGGTCGGCATAAAATTATCGAAGCCGTGCAGGGGAATGGCGTTTTGTACCCTGGGATCATGGGCATCAAAGGTAATGATATTGCTTACCCCCATACGCACAAGTTCTTCCAAAGAAAGTGCGCAGTCCAAGCTTTCTCTTTTGGTTCTTTTATGCTGCCTGCTTTCATACAGGAAAGGCATAATGACGTTTACCCTCTTGGCGGTTGCCACACTGGCGCCGATGATGCGCTTTAAATCCTGATAGTGGTCATCCGGCGACATATGATTGACAAAACCGTTTACGGTATATGTGAGGGAATAATTGGTCACATCCACCATAATAAACACATCGGTTCCCCTGACGGATTCGTTGATGATGCCCTTTGCCTCTCCGGTTCCGAAACGGGGACAGGAAATGTCCAAAAGATAGGAATCGGCGTCATAGCCTCTGTAATGCAGATTCTCTCTGCGGCTTTTTAATTCCTCCAAATCATTCTTACGGAATGCGACAATGTGCTCATGCACCTTGTTCGCCAAAGGCAGACAGCTTTGGAGCGCCGCTATTTTCAGCGGAGCCAAGGGCAGCTGGTCTTTAAAAAGATATTGATTCGACATAGAGTCCTCCCTGCAATATAAAGCCTGTTCAAAAAAGATATGCATAATAGCCATAAAACTATATCACTTATGGGGGGATTATTCAATACTTGCCGGGCATTCTTTACAAAAACCCGCCAATGGCGTATACTATGAAACATCGTTGTAGATTGAGGATAAATTATGAATAAAGGACATCTGATCAGCAGGGTGACGGAGGGGTCCATTGCCTGGGAACTGGACATCAGACCGGGGGACAGACTGCTTGCCATTGACGATAATGAAGTAAACGATGTACTGGACTATCGTTATTATGTGAATGCCTATCAAATCACGATGCTGATTGAGAAACCGGACGGAGAGCAGTGGGAGCTTGATATAGAGCACGATTATGAGGATTTGGGGATAGAATTTGCGGAAGGGTTGATGAGTGATTATAAGTCCTGTACCAACAAGTGCATCTTCTGTTTCATAGACCAGATGCCGCCGGGTATGCGGGAAACCCTGTATTTTAAGGACGATGACTCCAGACTGTCGTTTTTGCAGGGGAATTATGTAACCCTGACCAATATGAAAGAAAAGGATATCGACAGGATTATCCGTTTTCGCCTGGCACCCATCAACATCAGCATCCATACCACCAATCCGGAGCTGCGGGTGAAGATGCTGCACAATCGTTTCGCCGGAACAAGTCTGAAATATATAGACACTTTATATGCCAACGGTATTCCGATGAACGGACAGATTGTGATGTGCAGGGGCTATAATGACGGAGCCGAGCTGGAATCCACCATTTCCGATCTTTTGGCCTATGCCCCCTTGATGGAAAGTTTAAGTGTGGTGCCCTTGGGGGTAACCAAATACCGGGCGGGACTTACGGATATCGCTCTGGTGGACAGGGACTGTGCCCGCCGAACCATAGATATTATTGAAAAGTACCAAAAGATTGCCATGCAAAGGCACGGTATCCATTTCGTACAGGCAAGCGATGAATTTTACCTTTTGGCAGGACGAAAACTGCCGGAAGAAGAGCGGTATGACGGCTATATACAGCTGGAAAACGGCGTGGGAATGCTGCGGCTTTTGCAGGAGGAAGTTTTCGATGCCCTTACCCGTTTACAGGATTTGTCCGGAGAGGACAGGGAAAAACCGGAGCGCATCAGCATTGCAACCGGCAAGCTGGCGGCGCCGATCATCCGAAGCTTAAGCAAAAAGCTGATGGAGCGGCTTCCCCATAAGCAGGTGGAGGTATACAGCATCAAGAATCATTTTTTCGGCGAAAGTATTACGGTGGCAGGCTTGCTGACGGCAAGAGATTTAATGGAGCAGCTGAAAAAAAAGGACTTGGGGGACAGACTGCTTTTGTCCGTTCATATGTTTCGTGCGGGAGAAGAGATTTTTCTGGATGACCTGAGCAAAAGAGATGTGGAGGAAGCCCTCGGTGTCAAAATCATCATTGTGGGAAGCAGCGGCTATGATTTTGTCCATGCTCTTGTCAGTGCGGATTATCACCAGGATACCGTGTATAAGGCCTATGAGTTAAGTGGAAAGGGAGAATTTAATGAGTAAAGCGATAGTAGCGATTGTGGGCAGACCCAATGTGGGGAAGTCCACCTTGTTTAATGTGATTGCGGGAGAGCAGATTTCCATCGTCAAGGATACGCCCGGTGTTACAAGGGACAGAATTTATGCGGATGCAAGCTGGCTTAACCGCTCCTTTACCTTGATTGATACCGGCGGTATAGAGCCGGATTCCAAGGATGTGATTTTGTCCCAAATGAGGGAGCAGGCGCAGATTGCCATAGATACGGCAGATGTGATTGTTTTCATTGTAGATGTGCGTCAAGGCTTACAGGATCAGGATTTTAAGGTGGCGGAAATGCTGCGTAAATCCCAAAAGCCGGTGATTTTATGTGTGAATAAGGTGGACAGTGTTGCAAAGTTCGGCAATGATGTCTATGAATTTTACAATCTGGGTATCGGCGATCCGGTTTCGGTATCGGCGGCAAGCCGTTTAGGCATCGGCGATTTGCTGGATGCGGTCATTGACCGTTTCGGGGAAAAGGGCAAGGGAGAGATTGAGGAGGACGAGCGTCCGAAAATTGCCATCATCGGCAAGCCTAATGTCGGAAAATCCTCCATCATCAACAAGCTGACCGGCAGCAATCGTGTAATTGTCAGCGATATTGCAGGCACCACCAGGGATGCCATTGACACCGTGGTACTGCATAACAGGCAGGAATATGTCTTTATTGATACGGCAGGACTGCGCAGGAAGTCCAAAATTAAAGAAGATCTGGAGCGTTACAGCATCATACGCACGGTGGCTGCCGTGGAGCGTGCGGAAGTGGTTATTCTGGTGATCGATGCCACGGAAGGCGTGACGGAGCAGGATGCCAAAATTGCAGGCATTGCCCATGACAGAGGTAAAGGCATTATCGTTGCCGTAAACAAGTGGGACGCCGTCAAGAAGGATGACAAGACCATGTATGCCTTTACGGAAAGTATCCAAAACACCCTGAGTTTTATGCAATATGCGGAGTATGTCTTCATTTCCGCCCTCTCCGGGCAAAGACTGGGTAAATTGTTTGATTTGATCGATATGGTCAGAGAAAACCAGAGCCTGCGTATACAAACGGGAGTTTTGAATGAAATCATCAGCGAGGCGACGGTTATGCAGCAGCCGCCTTCCGATAAGGGCAAGCGTCTGAAGATTTTTTACGCTACACAGGTCAGCATAAAGCCGCCGACCTTCGTCATCTTTGTAAACAGCAAGCCTTTGATGCATTTTTCCTATCAGCGTTATCTGGAAAATAAAATCAGAGAGGCATTCGGGTTTAGAGGAACGGCACTGCACTTTATGATCAGGGAAAAAGGTGAGGATAACAAATAATGGAAAGACTCTTGTTTCTTTTGTTGGGATATGCCTGCGGTCTGATACAGACGGGGTATTTTGTCAGTAAAATGCTGGGTGTGGATTTAAGCAACCAGGGAAGCGGCAATACGGGTGCAACCAATTCCTTGCGTGTCATGGGCAAAAAATGGGGCGCAGTGGTATTTTTCGGAGATTTTTTCAAATCCCTTATTCCCTGTCTGCTTGCAAGAATGTTTGCCGGCGATGCCCAGCTTGCTTATGTATATATGATGTATGCGGGGCTTGGCGCCGTATTGGGGCATATCTATCCCTTTTATTTGAAATTCAAAGGGGGGAAAGGCGTTGCCTGCACGGCAGGTATTCTTGTGGCGCTGGACTGGCGTATTACCCTGCTGGCTTTATTTGTCTTTGTTCTTACAGTTGCCCTGAGCAGATATGTGTCCCTGGCTTCCATTCTGGTGATGCTGGTATTTGTCATATTTGCCTTTATATTGTCCGGTGAAGGGGCGGGAGGCTACCGTTTAGCTTACTCCTTACGGGGAGAGTTCATGGCTTTGGTTATCGGCATTGCCCTGATTTCCATATGGAAGCACAGGAGCAATATCGCAAGACTGTTGCAGGGAAAGGAAAATAAAATTTTTACAAGGAGGTAAGACATATGGCAAAGCTTACGATACTGGGGGCGGGTGCCTTCGGCGCAGCCTTGAGTGTTCTGCTCAATGACAACGGGCATAGCGTGCGGGTATGGGAGAAGAACAAAGACCTGGCAAAGGAAATTCAAAGCAGCCGCAGGCATCTGCGTTTGGAAGGGATTTCCATACCGGAGGGAATTTTATATACCGGTGATTTGGCACTTGCTTTGGAGGGGGCGGAGTACATCCTCCTTGCCATTCCTTCAGCTTTTATTCGAGAAAATTTAAAAAACATAAAACCTTTATATCGGAATCAGGTTATCATCAATGTGGCAAAAGGCATTGAAGAGGGCAGTCTTGCTTTCATCAGCAGACAAGTAAAGGAGGAGCTGGATACGGAGCGTTTCGTGGTGCTTTCCGGACCGAGCCATGCCATAGAATTAACCAAAGGGCTTGCCACCAGCTGTGTGGTGGCTTCCAAAGATGCGGAATTGGCAGGCAAGGTGCAGGATTTGTTGATGAATACCTATTTCAGGCTTTACACTAGTGATGACGTATGTGCCGTGGAGTTGGGAGGCGCCAGCAAGAATGTCATTGCCTTGGCGGCAGGTATTGCAGACGGCTTGGGATATGGGGATAATGCAAAGGCGGCGCTCATTACCAGGGGTATTGCGGAGATTTCCAGACTGGGTTCCGCCATGGGCGGAAAAACGGAAACCTTCTTCGGCTTGTCCGGTATCGGCGATTTGATTGTAACCTGTGCCAGTATGCACAGCCGCAACAGAAGAGCGGG
>JBGZHY010000026.1:0-5549 GCA_041848045.1 Lachnospiraceae bacterium | reverse complement strand
CTTCTGTCCTCCTTGCGGATAACCTTCTCCCAGTCCCACTGATCCACGTAGCAGGAATGCAGATTATCCAGCTCTTCATCTCTTCTGACGGCATTCATATTGGTGTATAAGCCCTCTCCCGGCTTAAAACCGTACTCATGCAGCGCCATCCGCTTCCATTTTGCCAAGGACTGCACCACCTCGTAATCCTCTCCGGGTACGGCGATAATATCAAACGAAACCGGCCTTTCCACACCGTTTAAGTTGTCATTCAAACCGCTTGACTTGGAAACGAATAAGGGGGCGGATACCCTCTCCAAATTCATCTCTCTGCCGAACTCCTTCTGGAAGGTATCACGAATATACTTGATTGCCTCTTGAGTCTGTCTGACGCTCAACACGGGGTCATAATTTTTCGGGATAATTAGTGCCATAAGTACCTCTTCCTGACTTTTGTCCTTTGATTCCATCTCTTGTATAATAAGGATTTATGATACCATAAACCCCAAGCGCCTTACAAGTTCTTTTTTATTACTTTATTGTAACAGTGAACTTACAAAATGCCATACCAGGATCACGATGCCGAAAACAATTCGGTAAATACCGAAAACCCTAAAATCATGCTTTTTAATCCAATCCAGAAAAAAGTTGACGGTTAAAAAAGCCACCGCAAAAGAAACCACAATCCCCACAAGCAAATAGAAAAATTCCACGGGGGTATAGCGCCAGCCGAATTTCACCAGCTTCAGTATGCTGGCGGCACCGATTAGGGGCAATCCCAAAAAGAAAGAAAATTCCGTTGCCACCACTCGGGAGCAACCGAGCATCATCGCCCCCAGAATGGTCGCTCCCGAACGGGATGTTCCCGGCACAAGCGCCAGCATCTGGAAGGCACCGATATAAAGCGCCGTATTATAATCAATCTGCGCTATTTTTTCTATACTCGGAATACTGTCTTTGTTTCGATTTTCCAGATAAATGAAGAAGACGCCGTAAAACATCAAGGCTGCCGCCACAATATAGCCGCTGCTCAGATGCGCATCCAGCCAGTCATCCAGAAAAAATCCCAAGAGTCCAGCCGGAAGACAGGCAATGAATATCTTCAGCCACAGTTTCCATATCCCTTGCCTTGCCTTGGGACTTCTTCCCGGAGCAAAGGGATTCAGACGGTGAAAATACAGCAGGGCAACCGCCATCATGGCGCCCAGTTGGATAACCACACGGAACATTTCTTTGAAATCCGTTGAAACATTGACATTCAAAAGCTCCTCCGCAATAATCAAATGCCCCGTTGAACTGATGGGCAGCCATTCCGTAAATCCTTCTATCATTCCAAGAATAATTATTTTCAATAATTCTATCAAAACACTCACTATCCTTTCAAATTTTCTATCTGCCAATCAATCGCTTCCAAACCGTTTGCCTCCAAAAAGGCATTGGTTCTGCTGAAATGTCTGCATCCGAAAAAGCCCCTGTGTGCCGACAAAGGGCTGGGATGCGCCGCTTTTAATATCAGATGCCTGTCGTTCTTTAGCATAAGCTCCTTCATTCCCGCCGGTCTTCCCCAAAGCAGAAAGACCATAGGTCTGTCCTGTCTGTCCAGAACTTCAATGACCGCGTCCGTAAACTTCTCCCAGCCTTTTCCACTATGGGAAGCCGCCGCATGAGCCCGTACGGACAGAACGGTATTCAACAAAAGAACCCCCTGTCTTGCCCACTTTTCCAGATAGCCGTTATCCGGTATATAGGTTCCCAAATCCGCCTGCAATTCTTTATAGATATTCAGCAAAGAAGGCGGAATGTCCACGCCCGGTTTTACCGAAAAACTGAGTCCGTGCGCCTGTCCCTCATTATGATAGGGATCCTGCCCCAATATCACAACCTTAACCTCCTCCAAAGGCGTCATATGAAAGGCGGAAAACAAGTCCTGTGCCGGCGGAAAAATTTTTCTGCCGGCATATTCTTCCTGCATGAAGTAATATAACTCTCTGTAATAAGGCTTTTTATACTCCCCTGCCAAAGCAGCCTCCCATGCACCGCTTAACTTTGCCATAAATCCCCCTTTTTCTATCTGCTGTACTGCATGGCGCCCAAAGCGTCAATATATCCCTCGCTTGCCACCTTTCCCTGCAGCTCCGGACTTTTTTTGCTGCTCTGTATTAAGGCCTCCCGCAGATACGCCGGATCCATATCCGGTCTTGCGGTGTAAACCAGAGCCGCAATCCCCGTCACCACCGGTGCCGCCATGGAAGTCCCGGACTTTATACCGTAACGGTTATCCGGCAGGGTGCTGAGAATATAGGTTCCCGGTGCCGCGATATCCACGCTGTTCTTCCCGAAGTTGGAGCTTTCTTCCAGCTTCCCTCCGGGCTCCAGATTGGCAACCGCAATGATATTGTCCAAATCATAGGCAGCCGGATACACCGCCTTTTCATCCAGAGAAAATCCCTTGCCTGCCTCGCCGTTTCCCGCCGCTATAATGAACAGCATTCCACTGTTTTTCATCAGTTCATATAATTCGGCATCATATTCGTAAGAAACCATACTCAGGTTGACAATATCCGCCCCCTTGTCCCTTGCATAGGCAATGGCCTTCTTCACCGCCGCACCGTTTCCCCTTCCCGTGCTTCCCTCCAGAATACGCAAAGGAAGCAGCTTGACGTAGCGACTGTCCGCCAGTCCCGTTATGCCCAGACCGTTCCAGGCAGCGGCAATAATCCCCGCCTCATGGGTTCCGTGCGCCTCCTGGGCGCCGGTATACACCAAAGGTGATTGATCGATAAAATTCCAGCCGTGTATATCGTCCACATAGCCGTTACCGTCATTATCCGCACCGTCCTCAATCTCCCCCGGATTGCTCCATATGGAAGTATGCAGATCCTCATGATAAATATCTATGCCGGTATCAATCACCGCCACCGTTACCTCTCTTTTGGACGGCATTTTCTCATATAAAGACCAGGCGGCTTCCACATTGGTATCCACAGCACCGTTTACGTCCACCAGATAAGCCCCGATATCGCCCTTCTCATCTCTTCCCGCAAGGGCTCCGCTATCCTCCGGTATACCAAGCCCCTCCTTTACATAAGCCAGAACCAGCGCCCTGCCTTTGTTCTTTATATACCACTGGTATTCATATAAAGAATGTCCTCCATGCAAATTACGGCTGTCAAAAAACCGTATCTCCGCCGCCTCGTAAAAAGCCTGTGCTCCCCGCAAAGAAAAGTCCGGTGAAGATACACAGAAAGCAAGCGCCGAAACCGATACCGCCGCAAAAAATTTCTTTATTTTCGTCCGTTTCATCTTTTGTCAATAACCCAATCTCTCAAAAATCATATCATAGCCGTCATTGCCATAGTTCAGCGAACGGTTGACCCTGCTGATGGTTGCCGTTGAAGCGCCTGTCTGCGCCGCTATTTCCAAATAGGTCTTTTTTTCCCGCAGCATCTTCGCCACTTCATAGCGTTGGGCAATGGACAAAATTTCATTGATGGTGCATACATCCTCAAAAAAAGCATAGCACTCCTCTGCATTTTTCAGCTGCAGCACCGCCTCAAAAAAAATGATCTACCGCCTCGGTCTTTATTTTTTTATTGTTCATATTGTATTCCCAATCCCGTTATTCTCACGATTTTTACTTTTACAGTGTATCACAGCAAAATATGAAAGTAAAGTATCGGAATCATGCATAAAAAAGACGATTAGAAAGATTATTTTCTATTTGATACAAAACAAAGCTTTGAAAACTTGTATTCACAGGTTTTTTGGTATATACTGAAGCTGTATCAAAATATATAGCAAATTCATTTTTTTCAGAAAATTTACAAAAATATGAGGAGTATTATAAATTATGAAATATATTCTGCTTTTGGGGGACGGCATGGCAGATTTGCCTCTTCCCGAATATGAACACAAAACGCCCTTGGAGCTGGCGCATAAACCCTGCATGGATGCACTGGCACGCCGCTCTGTACTGGGTCTTGTCAAAACGATTCCGGACGGCTTCAAGCCCGGCTCCGATGTAGCCAATCTAAGCGCGCTGGGATATGACCCTGCTCTTTCCTATTCCGGCCGCTCCCCTCTGGAAGCCTTGAGCATGGGTATCCAAATGCAGGACAGCGACATAGCCGTACGCTGCAATCTTGTTACCCTTTCCGATGAGGAAATATACAGCCGGAAACGTATGCTGGATTACAGCGCCGGAGAAATCGGCACGAAGGAGGCGACACAGCTGATTGCCGCGGTTTCCGAAGCTTTAGGTGAAGAAGATCTGCAATTTTATGCCGGTGTCAGCTACAGACATTGTCTGCTTTGGAAAAAGGGCAGTACGGGGCAGCAACTGACGCCGCCCCATGACATTTTGAACCAAAGTATTTCTTCATATATTCCTAAGAATGAAATGCTGCGCAAACTGATGGAAAAGAGTTATACTATACTGAAGGAGCATCCCCTTAATCAAAAACGGGTACAGGAAGGACTGCTCCCCGCCAACTCCATTTGGCTGTGGGGCGAGGGCACCAGACCTTCCCTGCAAAATTTCCGCCAAAAATACGGCGTGAAAGGCAGTATGATTTCCGCAGTTGACCTCTTAAAGGGCATCGCCATCGGTGCAGGTATGCAAAGCATTGATGTGGAAGGTGCCACCGGTACTCTGCATACAAATTATGAAGGCAAGGTGCAGGCAGCCTTGCAAACACTTTTGGAGGATGGCAATGATTTTGTCTATATTCATTTGGAGGGGCCGGATGAATGCGGTCACCAGGCAGATGTAAAGGGTAAAATCGCAGCCATTACGCAAATTGATGCCAGAATCCTAAAGCCCCTTATGCAGGGCTTGGAAAAGGCCGGGGAGTCCTATGCCCTTTTGCTGATGCCGGATCACCCTACTCCCCTTGCACTGCGCACCCATACTGCCGAGGCTGTGCCTTTTATGCTTTTTGACAGCCGCAGGGACTATCCTTCTTCATCTTCGGCCTATGATGAAAAAAACGGTGCAAAAAGCGGTATTTTTGTAGACAGAGGGCACTGCCTCATCCGCCATTTGTTTAACCCCGAGCTTTCCTTTTAAAGCTTTATCCAATTACACAAAAACAGACAGTTAGAAAGGTATATGAGTATATGCGCAACAGAGGACCTTACTATAGAAATCAAAAACCGCGGAGCTTTGTCCCCCTGACCATCGGTGCAAGATTGGTACTGATTATACTGCTTGCCCTTATACTGATTCGTATGCAGCTGAATCACGAAAGAGCACAGACGGCTGCAGCTACCGGCTCCTCTTCTTCCGCCCTGTCCGAAAGCACCGCAGAAAGCACTTCCGTCATTGTTATTGATACTTCCGATGACGTCTTAGAGGAACTTCTCGCCCGGTCAAAACGTCTGGCTGCCGGTTATGACTATGACGGCGCCATTGCCCTTCTGCAGGAAAACGAAGCCTATGCGCAAAATACAGATGTTCTGGCGGCGATTGCCGAGTATGAGCATACCAAAAGCACCCTGGTCAGACAAGACATCAGCACCATCACCCATGTTTTTTTTCACACGATGATTGTGGACAATGCCAAAGCCTT
>JBGZHY010000025.1:0-15662 GCA_041848045.1 Lachnospiraceae bacterium | reverse complement strand
TTCATCCTGAGCCAGGATCAAACTCTCATCTTAAAGTTCTTCCTTCGTCAATTGCACTGGCAATTATCCTTTTTAACTTACTGTTAAAGGTTTTACATTCTTCTTGAAATTTTTCTCTCCCTTACCGCTACCTCAGTAACGACAAGTACGAAATTTCAGGGTTATGTGTACTGTTTAATCTTTGATTTTCAAGGTGCTTTTGTGTTGTTGCCCTCACGGCGACTTACATAGTTTAGCACACCCATTTCCTACTGTCAACAAGTTTTTGATAAGAATTTTACTTTTTCTCCATTGTCTGATATATTGTGTTTTTACACACTATTATCCCAATATATAGTTTTTCAAAAAGTATTCCTTGTCGATTATCGACACTGTTTCTCTTCTGCCTACAAATCAAGAACAAAAGTAAATTATCCCAAGATAATCCTCGTAAAATAAGGTGCTTCTTTGTACGGCAAATTTCGTAAAACTTTGGCGTACGGTTGTGTATAATAACATTTAAAATATAAAACGTCAAGTATATCCGCCACTTTTTCTGATTTTTATTTTCTCAATGCCCAAAAGGAACCCGCAGGAGGCGCCTGTGCGCCCCTGCGAATCCTTTTTAAGCTTCTTATTTTTATTTCAGCCATGCGCCGTCTGCGCCTACGTAATAACCGTCCGGCGTGTATTCAGCCGCATACATTGCACCCTGCGGTTTGCCCTGACTCCCTGTACTTTCCAGATAATAATGCTTTCCCTTATCCATAATCCATTCGGTTTCCATTCTGCCCTGCGCCGCTCCTGCTGCCGGCTGTAAGTAATACCATTTCCCGCCGCTTTGCAGCCAGCCGGTATGCATATAAGCTCCGGCATTGAAGAAATACCACTGCCCTCCGATTTGCAGCCATCTGTCCTGCACATAGGCTCCGCTTGCTTCCTTATACTTCCAGCCTCTATCATCCTGTACCCAGACCGCTTTCCGATTTGCACGGATTTTCGCCGTCCCTGTGGATAAAGAAGTACCGGAAGCTCCGCCTGCATTCGGTGTATCTGCAAGCTGTGTGTCTTGGTCGTCCGTACTTGTCTTTGTTTTTTTGAATCTTACCACAAGCTCTTTATCCTCATCCATAACAAGCTTGACAAACGAGGTCTGCAAAACAAAGCTTTCTCCGTTTATACGCAAGGTATCCGGTTCATATCCCTCATCCGGTATAAACCGAACCTCAAGCTCCGAACCATCCTGAATGTCCTCCGTAAAGGTCGAAACACTTCCATTTCCCCCTTCCACTCTTGTGCGCAGGACAAACCTCGGAGGAGCGAGCTTATCCTTTTTTTCTATGCCGTAATACAAATCCTGCTGCGGCAAGGTATTCGGCACATACTTCAGCTCCAGAAGCGTCACCTTGCCTGTACGCCCCGCTCTTACGCTCGCCTGTTCCTCTGCAAAAGAAGCGCCTGTACGTACCCATGTTCCGCCTTCCTCCTGCAGCACAATTTCCGGAACCCCCATTAGAGGATTTTGTCTTACAGCATTGCCAAAAGCTCTTTGTTCTTTGTTAAAAGCGGATTTATGGAAGGAAATGCTGTATTCCGTACGCAAATCTATCTTCGCCCCTCCGGCATCCGCCAGATAAAAGCGGTAAGCACCGTAATGCTGTAGAGTCTTTCCCTTTGCAAGCTTTGCAATAGCCTCCTTATCCGCTTCCTCCAGCTCCACAGGCTCTAAAATCAATCTTGCATCATCCGGAACGGCAAGAGCGCGAACCTGCAAACTTGCCATGCCATTTTCCGAAACAAATGTTTTTGTTTTTTTCTCCTCTTCTCCCAATATCAGTATCTGCGCCGGAGGATTCTTCCCCTCCAATGCCGAACGAAAGGCCGCGTCTACCTGCTCTTCTTTGTAAATTTCCAGGCGCTCTAAAGCCTCTCCGAAAGGATGCGGACCGGTCGGATAACCCTTCTTGGCCATACCCTGCTCCGGCGTCCTTGGCACCAAAGTCGTATTTAAGCGAAGAGTATGCAGAGGATTATCGGCGAATGCCCGATAATTGATGAAACGAACCTTTTCCGGTATAACAAGAGAGCGCAGCTGATTTTTTTCAAACGCACTTCTGTCGATGACTTCCAAATCAACGGGCAAGGTAAGGCTCTGCAGGTTGCAGGCAGAAAAAGCATATGAACCGATTTCCCGTAAAGTGGAAGGCAGTTCCACTTCCCTTAAATTGCTGCATTTTTCAAAGGCGGAATCCCCTAAACTGCTTACGGCTCCCGGCAGCTTCAGACTTGAGATACCCAGTCCCTTAAAGGCACCGGCGTTAATCGTCGTAATCTGCTCCGGAATCTCCAGCTCCGTTACCAGATTATGATTGGCAAAGGCACCCGCATGAATCACGGTGAACTGTTCATTCTTCGGCAAGCGGATGAACTTTAATTTTGAAGCTTCTCCCCAGGCACTCGCCTGAAAAGCGGAGGCTTCAATTTTTTCTACCGAATCGGGAATATACAAATTCTCCAAATCATAGCAATTCTCAAAAGCACCCATTCCTATGTGCCGCAGGCCTTCCGGCAAATGCAGACTGCTTATTTTCTGCTGTTTAAATGCACGCGGATAAATTTTTTCCAGCGTGGAAGGAAGTACCAGCTCGTGACTGCCCAGCATGGCAAAAGCCGATTCATTGACCTCGCGAATCCCTTCCGGAAGTACGATTTTCTTCATTTCATACCTTCCCCAGGAATATCCGAAAGCACTTTCTCCAATCGAAACGATCTTTACTCCGCCTATATGGGAAGGTATCTCCAAAATACGTTCTTCCAACGGAAGCCGGAAAATCTCGTCTTTTTTAAGGTATTTGGTAATCATTCCGAGGGAAGGGCTGATTTCATAATCTCCGATAATTATCAAATCCTTCGGTTTTTGTCCTTCCTCCAGCAACATCTCCGCCTTGGGTTCTTTGGATATGTGCTCATCAAAAACCGGATCCGCCACGTCCTCATCCCAAATATTTTCATTTGTCCTGACATAGCCGCGAATCATCGGCATACCGAATATCCCCTGCCCGAACAGACTCTCAAATGCACCGTTATAGTAATAGCCTTTGCCGTACTGAAGAGTTCCGGGACGAACACTGGCATCAATAGCCACAGCCGGACCTTCTCCCTTCGGTAAAAGTTGCCGAATCAAAATATAAAACTTTCCCCTTAAGCTTGCCCGGTATCGGGACAGGTCATATTTATTCCATTTTCCACCCTCTCCTTCCACTTCCTGCGGCGCAATAACATCAATCAACCTGCCCGCTTCGTTAAACTGTTTAATTTCCAGGGACACCTTTCCGTTTCTGAAATAAGGATTCTCCCCTGCAAAATATACCATCACATGGGACAGAACGCCGTCTTCCGGCGCCTCCAGCTCCACCGCCACCCCGGTTTGTGTACGAGAAAAGACCGCTCCTCCGCTGAGAGGATTGTTATTGTCATAGCCCAACATCTTCATACCCGGTCCCGGTTCCGCCGTCTGCGGCATTTCTTCCTCTTCCTGCGGCAGATTTTTACTTTCTTTTTCCAGCACTATGGTTCCCAGATCCAGATCCTCTTTTCCTTCCGCAAATCTAAGACGCTTTGTTTTATAGCCCTTTGCGCCGACCAGAATACTGCCGGCTCTTGTCGGTACCCTTTCCAAAAGGAAATGTCCCTCCGGCTCTTTAGCCTGACTTTGTATGCCTTCTCCTTCCAGCTCAATCAAAGCTCCGTCTGCAGCAATAAGGCCCGCACTTCCCTCTTCCACCTTGGCAAGCTTGTGCAAAACCTTATTCTTCAATTCCGGAAGCTCCTGTACATTGCCGTTTAAGGTGAAAGCTACATCGTCTATAAACAAGCCGTAACCATCGGACACATTCCTGGTTAAATGGAAGAAAAATATACTTGGCTTTTTTCCTTTAAAAGGACTTAAGTCAATACGGCGCTCCCGCCAGACTCCCTTTTCCTTAGTTGCATAATTATGCACCTTGGTGCTCGGTTCTCCCTCCAGCGCCGCTTGTATACCCACAACAGCACTATCCCAGGAAGCGTATTCCTGATAAACCAATTCCGCCTTATCATTCTCACCCAATCCGGTCAAGTCTATCTTCGGCAGCTTCAAAATGGATTCCGAAAGAGCTCCCATATAAGGACTGCCTATATTCAGACCCGCAAAATATTTTCCGCTGACAGGCTTAGGATCCACATTCAAGTTTGCCGCTCCATAAGAAAAATTACCTTTATATGCAAATCCGGGATCTCCGCTCTCAAAATCCACTTTATATTCTCCCGGAAGAACCGCTTCCCGAACCGAAAGCGGGCTTGCTTCACTTTCAAAGATGACGCCGTCCTTTGTTTTTAATTTGATTTTCTGCGTGTAAAGCTCCTCCCCGGTAAAATTTTCCTTTTCCACATAAGCCGTGAATTTATCTGATTCTGCCGTATTTCTTACAAAGGCGAAGGTTTTTGCCATTCCCTCCGAGCTTTCTATGCTGTACGTTAATTCCGCAATCCGACTCGGCGAAAAATCGCTTTGATAAAAATCCATCTCCACCCGCAGTGATCTGTCCGTATAAGCAACTTGCGGCAGGTTTATCGCGATGCCCTCTATACTATCTCCTTGCTGTTCCTTTTCTGCCCGTATCTGCACCTTGCCGCTGATCAAACGGTAATCCGTTGCCGAAGTTCCGCCCTTTCCCGCGGCATGTAAGGCCGCCTGTACCGCCATGTAAGCATCCACAAATCCGTAGCCGTAGCCTTGATTAGGGGAGCTTTCGTATTCTCCGTCCGTCCTTGGAATGGCGGTATTTCTAAGTAAATCCTCCAACTCCTCCACGCCCAAATCCGGATTGGCTTCCAGCATCAAGGCGGCAACTCCCGCCACATGCGGCGCTGCCATGGATGTACCGTTATAAGAGGCATATTCTCCTCCCGGAATTGCACTTCTAATTTGCACGCCCGGCGCCACCACATCCGGTTTGTATCTTGCATTCGGATAAGGCGAAGGTCCCCTTCTGGAAAAATCAGCCAGGAGCTTCCGATTGTCGCTTGCCCCCACCGTAAACACCTGGTCGGAGCTTCCCGGATTATCTATCGAGCCCGGTAAAGCTTTGGCAGAGCCGTTGTTTCCGGAAGACATAATATTCAAAATGCCCGCCTGACGCAAGGACTTTGCCGTATGTTCAAACCACAAATCCATATCGTTCTTGCCGTCCGACCAGCTCTGATTCACAATTTGCGGAGCCTTCAGCGGATCTCCCCCCGGCGCCATCATCCATTCGCATGCCTTGATGATATTTTCATTGGTGCCGCCCACGCCCTCTTTAAAGGCTCTTGCCACAATAAATTTTGCGCCGGGCGCCACCCCTATCCGATTATAAGAAAATTCTCCTTCTGCATTCTTTCCGCTTTCTCCGCCGAGTACAATACCCGTTACATGGGTTCCATGAGAATCGCCCCCTGTAAAAGCCCCGTCCTCCACGAAGTCTATATAATTTCCTTCCAGAGTAATGCTCTGTGTTTCTTCATCAAAACCTCTGAAATGCTCAATCAGGGCAGGATGTTCGTATTCCACGGCCTGGTCGATAATGCCGATAACAACCCCTTCTCCCGTAATATGCAAATCTTCCCATACCTTATCCGCCCGCAGAACGGAAAGATTTTCTTCCACCTCCCGCTCATCCAAAACAGGCGCAAGCTGTCCGTAAGCCACCACGGTCTTCGGCTCCTGCTCCTCATAAGGAATCGTTTCTATTTCTTCATCCCTTGTGCTTTCCACAACGTTCGGAAAGCCGGAGATGTACTCCAGTACCGTCAAAGGCGCTTCCACGGACAGAGTATTGGAAATCCAATAGCTGTGATATTCTATATCCACATTCGGATGACTCTGTTTTAAACTTTCCAAAAGTGAACGAGCTTCCTGCTGTGCCAATATTGCACTCGCCTGCAATCCGGCAACTCTTCGCAAACGCTCATCAAAGACCTCCCCGGAAGGTATGTGGGCAGAAAGCTCCTCCACCGATTCAAAGGCTTCCGGCTTTGCCACCATATCCAGCTCCAAAATTGCCTGTTCCAGCTCTTTTTGTCCGGAGCCTGTATCCGGAGAAAAGGTAATCAAATACCTGTCGGAGGGCGTAGCCAAATGCAAATCTGCAAAACGCTCCTCTCCTTCTCCCCGAATGACAAGCTCCGTTTCTTCCCCCGAATCCTCTTCCGAAAGAATATCCGCCGAATAAACGGAAGTATTCGCCGCCACGGATAAACTGTTCATCAATCCCAGCAGCAATGACAAGATCAAAACGCATACCCTTTTTCCTATTCTTTTGTTCATAAATCCCCCTTTATTGTTGATGATAACGAAATATATCATAAATTTCGCTATGAGTTAGTTTAACCTAACCTTGCTGAAAAGTAAATATTTTACAAAGAAAAAGGACAGGTTTTTCTCCTGTCCCCTTTCTCTATATCTCATACCATTTAATTTCACCTGCCGCAAGTTTCAGGGTAAAGCTTTTTCCATCTCCTGTGTATATGCAGCTTTCCTGCTCTTCATAGGTATTGTTTACCACGCAATATTTTTGATTTTTCAGATAAGCATTAACCTCTACATGACAGTTGCTGCTGAACCATCTGTGCAACTCTCCTTCGGCGCCGCTTGCCCACATAATACTTCTGTGCAGCAGGCGTGTATTTTCAAAGCTGTACGGCAAGCCGCTGATGTATACGCTTCTTCCCTTACCGAAAGAATGTACGGCAAGCTGCACTTCTTTGTCCCTTTCGATCAGCACCTCGGCATCCAAGGCATAAATACTCTTCTTCCCTTCGCCAAAGTCCACTTCACCCGCCATATCTTCCAAAATGAAATGTGGCTGCATAGCCCAGTTATATTTATCCTTATTTAAGGTAAAACCTGATTCAAATTCCACACCGAGAACGCTCGCCAGCTGAAAATATCTGCCCTGGAACTGGCAGGCACTCGGCTCTCCTATGCCGATAAAACCGCCTCCCTGATAAATATAGTCTTTTATGCGGGTAAGCACCCTTTCGTCTTTCCAGTATTCCCCGCCGGAATATGCCGTATAAGCATCCCCGACATTTAAGATAACATCCACATCCTGCAAGATAGTTTCATCCCGCAAAATATCCTCAAAACTGATAAAGCACACATCAAAAGGCGCTCCGCTCAACGCTTCCATCACACCGGCATAGGAATAATTCTTTTTGTGGTAAATAGCATGATGCACCATATGGGCGCCCCAGGAACGTTCTTTGCCGTGGCAACTGAGGAAAGCCACCTTCTTCAGGCAATGCGCCGTGGTTCCCTTTGCATTTTCGTATAACAGTCTAAATTCATGGCAGACCTCTTCGATGTAGGAAATAAAATCCGGAAACTGCAATGCCAGCTTCAGATAACCGCCGTAGCCGATTCTGTCGATAGGACTTCTCAGAATTGCCCGTCGTGCCGTCATCCAGTTGTATTTTGCTTCCTCCAGCGGTTTCCCGCCTTCATGGAATACATCCGGGAAGAAATACGGCAAAAATCTGCCTTCGGTATATTTTACCCCGCGAATATCACTGATCAAACGCAGCGTTTGTCCGTTCCCCACGCTTCCCACTACGGCATCCAAACCGATACTTGCAAATTCCTCCATAAAAGGCTCCATGCCAATCCAATGATCCCCCAGAAACATCATTGCTTCCTTGCCGTATTCGTGGGTAATATCCACCATTTCCTTGGCAAGCTTGGCAACCTCTCTGCGTTGGAAGGCCTGAAAATCTCGGAACTCCTTGCTTGGTATACGGTAGTTGTTATTCATATACCCCTGGTCGATAATAAATTCCGGACGGAAAGGATAACCCGCTTCCCTCTCAAACTGTTCCAGGATATACGGGCTGACGCTGGCGCTGTAACCGTACCAATCCACATACTTCTCCCTTGCCAGCTCATCAAAAATAAGCGTAAACTGATGGAAAAATGTGGTAAAACGCACCACGTCCACATGCGGATTGTCTTCCAAAAAGCGGCGCAATCTCTGCATGGAAAAGGCTCTGGTCTTTGGCTGACGCACATCAAAGGTTATCTGCTTCTCCACATTTTCCCATGAATTGGTTACCGCATTGTACATGTGCACGGGATCCCACATAATATATGCCAGAAAACTGACGGTATACTCATGAAAAGCAAGAGGCTCGGGAATAATCACCTCTCCCTTTTCCTTGTCATAATGCCATGAATCGGCAGGCAGAGGAAGTCCGGTGCTTCTGTCCACCACTTCCCACCAGCGCTTAATATCATCCCTGTCATTGATGCACAGCATATCCGGATATAAACCTTTCATCAGGGGTATGCGCAGCATCTTATCCGGCTCTGCCGTATAAAAATCCGTCATGATATACATTTGCTGTATTTCGTCGGGATTTGCCTTTGCCCACTCATTATCCTTTCTCGTGGTGTAATAGGTGGCATAAATTTTTGCCTTGCTTTCCCGCAGTTCCTTCGGAAAATCTGTCCCGTCACAGTCACGCAGCGCATCCGCTCCCAGCTTTTCCATAATCTCCAGTGTTTCCTGTACAATATCCGTATCTGTCGGCAGTGTTACCCTGCCCCGTCTTTGTTCCATACCCGCATACGCTCCTTATTTTGTCTTGATATTTATTCGCAGATTTTGCGGTACATCTCTCCCCGTCTGTCCCTGAATAATCCCCAGGATAATCTGTCTTTTCTGTTCGCCTCCAGGTCAAATTCCGCCGTCAAGATTTCTTCCTGATCCTCGGATGCACTTTCCACAATTTCTCCCTTTTCGTCCGTGATGAAGCTGGAACCGTAGAACAACAACGAAGAGGCTTGTCCGCCGTTTTCTTTACAAGGCTCCACCTTTTCCAAACCGTAGCGGTTGGCGGCAAGCAAAGGAATGATATTGGCTGCGGCATGACCCTGCATGGTTCTCCGCCAATGCGGCATACTGTCACAGCCCAAAATCGGCTCCGAACCGATGGCTGTCGGGTAGAGTAAAAATTCCGCTCCCAATAAAGCCATACAACGGGCGCTTTCCGGAAACCACTGATCCCAACATATACCCACACCTACCTTTCCGTAATGGGTATCCCAAACCCGAAAACCGGTATCTCCCGGACGAAAGTAAAATTTTTCCTGATAATAATGGTCATCCGGTATATGGGTTTTTCTGTACACCCCCAGCAGACTGCCGTCCGCATCCAGCATGGCTACCGTATTGTACAGATGATTCCCCTCCCTTTCATAAAAACTGATGGGCAGGACAAGACCCAGGTCTTTTGCCACCTTCCTAAAATGCCTCACTGCGGCATTTTCTTCTGTAGGCTTTGCAAAATCATAATATTCATATCGCCTTTCCTGGCAAAAATACGGACGTTCAAAAAGCTCCGGCAGCAAAATAATCTGCGCACCTTTAGCCGCCGCCTCTCTGACCAGTCTGTCCGCTTTTGCAATATTATCCTCCGCTTTCCTGCTGCAGCACATCTGTATTGCAGCTACCTTGATTTTTTTACTCATTTCACACCTGCTCACTTGCTTCTTCGTCAAAAAACTTACTCTTGTATTCCGGTATCTGCTGCGTCAGGCAATGTATGTTTCCGCCTCCCAGCAGCAGCTCCCTTGCCTGTATCGGCACAATTCGGCGTTCCGGAAAACAGGCATGCAGAATATGGATGGCCTGCACGTCATGCTCATCCCCGAACAAAGGCAACAGAAGCTTTCCGTTGCAAACATAAAAATTGATATAGCTTGCCGCCAGGCGCTCACCGATTTCCCTGGTGTCCTCACCTTCTTCAAACACAAAGCCCTCCAAATCCTCTTCCCGCACGCAAACGGGTACCTTCGGAATCGGAAGCTTGATAATCTCAAAGGCTCGTCCCTTTGCATCCCGCTCCCTTTCCAAAATATCCAGGCAGGCTTTTGAAAAAGCATACTGCGGATCCTGCTCATCCTCCGTCCATGCCAAAAGCACCTTTCCGGGTTTTACAAAGGCACAGACATTATCCACGTGTTCATTGGTTTCATCGTTATAAATGCCGTTTTTCAACCAAATGATCTTTTCCGCTCCCAAAAAGCTCAAAAGTCTTTCCGTAATTTCTTCCTTGTCAAGCTGCGGATTTCTGCCCTTGCTGAGCAGACACGCCTCCGTCACCAGAACGGTTCCCTCGCCGTCACTGTGAATGGCACCGCCCTCCAGCACAAAATCTCCGGCATCCACGGAAACAATGCCCAAATCTTCACATATATTCGCCGCCAAGCGGGCGTCGTTTTCATAATCCGTATACAGGCCGTCCACCGCCCCGCCCCAGGCATTAAACTTCCAGCATACACCTGCAATATTCTTATCGTTGACCAAAAAGGTCGGCGCGGTATCTCTTGCCCAGGCATCATCCGTATCCCAATCAAGATACTTAATATTGTTGATGATTTGAAAACGGGAAGCCTGCAGTCTTCCTCCCCTTATTTTCTCATCGCACACTTCGCTGATCAGCCTGTGGGCGTCGAATAAATCTTCGGTTTTTATCACCAGATACACCCGCTCCGCTTCGGCAATTTCCGTAATCATATCCGCAAAGATGCGGCGCACCCGAGAAGGATCCTTTTTCCATGAACCGGGTCTTTTGGGCCATATCATGATGGTGCCGTGGTGCCTGCCGTATTCTCCCGGCATATAAAATCCCTGTTTTCTTATCTGCTCCTTCTCCATCAGGACAATCTCCCCTTAAAATCTTCATAGGAAAAGCGTTTAATCAGCCTGCATTCCCCCGCTTTGTCCATCAACATCAAATCCGGCAGGGCGATGCCGTTAAAGGTGTTATTCTTCACCATGGAATAAATCGCCATATCCTCAAAATACAATCTGTCCCCTATCTTTATCTCCCGTTCAAAGGAGTAATCCCCGATGATATCTCCCGATAAACAGGTAGCACTGGATAAACGATAGGTAAACGGACGCTCTCCGGCAGGGAAACTGTCTTTAAGAGGCGGTCTGTACGGCATTTCCAAAACATCCGGCATATGACAGGCGGCGCTGGTATCCAGAATCAGGGTCTGTATGCCGTTATCCACAACATCCAATACTTCCGTCACCAAATATCCGGCATTTAAGGCAACCGCCTCCCCCGGCTCCAGATAAATATCCAGCTTGTAGCGCTCCTGCATCCGCCGAATCAGGCGCAGCAGCCTTTCCACGTCATAATCCTCTCTCGTAATATGGTGTCCTCCGCCCATATTCAGCCACTTCACCTGATGCAGATAGGGAGCAAATTTTTCCTCTACCGCATCCAAAGTCTTTTCCAAGTCATCGGAATTTTGCTCGCAAAGCGTATGAAAATGCAGACCGTTTATTCCCTCCGGCAGCTCCTTTCTAAAATTCGCCGCGCTTACTCCCAGTCTGGAGCCGTAGGCGCAGGGGTCATAGATGGCATGTGCCGTCTGGGTGGAGCATTCCGGATTGATGCGTATTCCCACCTCTTTCCCCCGACACCTGTCCTTAAATTTATCCCACTGGGCAAAGGAATTAAACACAATATGGTCGCAGATCGCCGCAATTTCGTCAAACTCCTTCTCTTTAAAGGCAGGTGAAAATACATGCACCTGCCCTCCCATTTCTTCATGTCCCAGTCTTGCCTCATACAAACCGCTGGCGGTGGTTCCGGCAAGATAGCTCCCGATTAAGGGATAGACCGCAAACATGGAAAAAGCCTTCTGCGCCAGCAAAATCTTTGCTCCCGTTTCGTCCGAAACCCTTTTTAATATTTTTAAATTATCCTCCAGCCGAGCCAAATCCACAACATAGCTCGGCGTCGGTACTTCATGTAATCTCATTATTCCACCGTCTTCGGATTCTCTTCCACCTGCCATGGCAAGCCGTAGCGATTCAGGGCTTCCATATACGGATCCGGATCAAACTCCTCTACATTGTATACACCCGGTTTTTTCCACTGACCCTCCAGCAAAAGCTTAGTCGCAATCATTGCCGGCACCCCTGTCGTATAGCTGACTGCCTGTGAGCCCACTTCCTTATAGCAGGCTTCATGGTCGCAAATGTTGTAAATGTAGATGCTTTTTTCCTTTCCGTCTTTTACACCCGTAAAAATACAACCGATATTGGTCTTTCCCACGGTTCTCGGTCCCAAAGAAGCCGGATCCGGCAAAAGAGCCTTCAAAAACTGAATTGGTACAATCTGCGTCCCCTGGAAATCCACAGGATCCGTGCGCAACATTCCCACATTTTCCAGACAGCGCATGTGGGTCAGATAGCTTTGCCCGAAGGTCATAAAGAAGCGTATTCTCTTCACATTCGGAATATTTTTTGCCAAAGACTCTATCTCCTCATGATGCAAAAGATACATATCCTTCATACCCACGCCGTCAAAGTTGTATTCCCGCTTGATAGACATGGCGTCTACCTCCACCCATTTGCCGTTTTCCCAATAAGAGCCCGGTGCGGAAACTTCCCGCAGGTTGATTTCCGGATTGAAATTGGTGGCAAAAGGATAGCCGTGGTCACCGCCGTTGCAGTCCAAAATATCAATATAATGAATCTCATCAAAGTAGTGTTTCAGGGCATAAGCCGTGTATACACTGGTTACACCCGGATCAAAGCCGGAGCCCAAAATACCGCAAATGCCTGCCTCGGCAAACTTTTCCCGATAAGCCCACTGCCATGAGTAATCAAAGTAAGCGCTGAAGCCCTTTTCCTTAACTCTTGCCTCATAAATCGCTCTCCATGCCGGATCCTGCGTATCCTCCGCCTCGTAATTTGCGGTGTCGATATAATGCACCTTGGTTTCCAGGCAGGCATCCATAATGGTCAAATCCTGATAAGGCAGCGCCACATTCAGCACCACATCCGGTCGGAAGCTGCGAATCAGCTCTACCAGCTCCTCCACCTTATCGGCATCCACCTCTGCCGTTTCGATGACCGTTTCGGTAAAAGGCCTTAGCTTCTCTGCCAGCGCATCACATTTTTGCTTGGTTCTGCTGGCAATCATGATGTGCGGGAAAATGTCCGGATTCTGACAACATTTGCTGATGGCAACCTGCGCAACCCCGCCGCAGCCGATAATCAATACTTTACTCATTACTCTTCTCCTCTTCTTCCAATAAATCTTCCACATATTTAGGCAGCATAAAAGCCCCTAAATGCAAATTCGTCGTATAGTACCATGTTTTGATGTTCTTTTCCTTAAAACGCCTTGCCTCAAAATCCTTAATCGGGTGATATTTTTTCGATGCAAAGCCGAATAGCCAGTAGCCTGCCGGGCAGGTAGGAATATGGGCCTGATACACCCGGCTGATGGGAAAGGACTTGAATACCTTCTTATGCATGCTCCTGCAGGCCGCCTCGTCCTCATCGTAAAAAGGGCTACCGTGCTGGTAAACCATGATGCCGTCTTCTTTCAGGGCACGGTAACAGGCGCCGTAAAACTCTTTGGTAAACAGTCCCTCGGTATAACCGAAGGGATCCGTGGAGTCATTGATGATCAAATCATATTCGTTGATGCATTTTCGCAAAAAACGAAGTCCGTCCACATTGTATACATGTACCCGCTCATCCGACAAGCCTTGGGCGGTTTCCGGAAAAAACTCCTTGCACACGTCCATCAGCATGGTGTCCGGATCCACAATATCAATGCTTTCAATCTCCCGATAATGCAGAAGCTCCTTGCTTACGCCGCCATCCACACCGCCGATAATCAAGACCTTTCGGATGTTGGGATGCACGGACATGGGCACATGAGCCACCATTTCATTATACACAAAATCGTCGGAGGAAGAAAACAAAATATCGCCGTCCAGGGTCAGCACCCTGCCGAACTCCTTGGATTCAAACACGTCAATCCTCTGATAGTCGCTTTCTCCGGAAAACAGCTGTTTTTCCAGCCGCAGATCAATCTTAACATTTTCTGTGTGATTTTCGCTGAACCATAATTCCATACGCCTATTCCTCCTCTATGACATTCAGGTAATTCACATCCGGATCCTGTGTGCCCTGCATGGAGCAGCCCTTTTCCTTGGAGAAGATGATGTGCTCGATAATCTCCTCCGTAATACGCTCTCCCGGCGCCACAATCGGGATACCCGGCGGATAGCACATCACAAACTCCCCGCAAACTCTGTTGCCGCAGTCGCGAATCGGCAGCATCGTCCGGCTGCTGTAAAAGGCTTTCTGCGGGCTGAGCACCACCTCCGGCTGTATATATTCGCCGGAAATCAAGTCACTGCCGTCCCGGCTGTACAAACGCTTGATATCCGCCAGCGCCCCCACCAGACGCTCAATATCCTGTATTCTGTCCCCGATGGAAATGTATGCCAGCATATTTCCGATATCGCCAAATTCAATCTGTATGTCATACTCATCCCGCAGCAAATCATAAACCTCAATGCCCGTCAAACCGATTCCCTGCGTATAAACGGCAAGCTTGGTCACGTCAAAATCATATACGCTGCTGCCGTTTACGATTTCCTTTCCATAGGCATAATAACCGCCGATGGCATTGATTTCATTTCTGGCATATTCCGCCATGTCCTTTACCCGCTCGAAACGCTCTTTTCCTCTGAGCGCCAGGTTTCTTCTGGAAATATCCAGGCTGGACAAAAGCAGATAAGAACCGGACGTGGTTTGGCTTAAGTTAATAATCTGCCGGATGTATTCCTTATCCATCGCCTTGCTCGCCAGCAAAACCGAGCTCTGGGTCAGACTTCCTCCGGACTTGTGCATGGAAATGGCAGACATATCCGCCCCTGCCGCCATGCCCGAAATCGGCAGACCCTCCCCGAAAGAAAGATGGGTGCCGTGCGCCTCATCCACCAGTACCTTCATTCCAACGGCGTGAGCGACCTCCACGATACGCCGTAAATCGGAACAAATGCCGTAGTAAGTCGGGTTGTTCACCAAAACCGCCACTGCATCCGGATTTTCCACAATGGCTTTTTCCAGTCCGGACACCTCCATACCCAGTGCAATACCGATTCGCTCATTTACCTTCATATCCACGTATACCGGAACCGCACCGCAAAGCACCAGCGCATTCAACGCCGAGCGATGCACATTTCTCGGCAGGATAATTTTATCGCCGTATTTACAGACCGACAAAATCATGGACTGCACGGCTGAGGTCGTTCCCCCCACCATCAAAAAAGCATAATCCGAGCCGAAGGCCTGCGCCGTCAAATCCTCCGCCTCCCGAATCACCGAAACCGGATGGCAAAGGTTGTCCAGCGGCTTCATGGAATTAACGTCTATGCCCACGCATTTATCTCCCAAAAGCTCCACCAGTTCGGGATTTCCCCTGCCTCTTTTATGCCCCGGTACATCAAAAGGAACTACCCTTTGCTTTCTGAATCTCTCCAATGCCTCGTAAATAGGCGCTTTATATTGGTTTAACAACTCCATCCCCTTACTCCTTATCCCTTTTCTTTCCTGATAACAGCATTCAGCGCCCATTGCACACAAACAGGGCAGATGATATCCCATCATCTGCCCTTAGTCAAACTCTCACGGAGTATAAAAAACATATATAAACCCTGTCTTCTATATCGTATGCAGCAAATATGCACGTACTCTTATTGACCGTTTCACAAGATGATGCGTCTTTACGCTTAAAATACCAAATACAATGAAATCAACTTATAAAATTTGAGCTTT
>JBGZHY010000024.1:0-7301 GCA_041848045.1 Lachnospiraceae bacterium | reverse complement strand
TTGATACCGGAAACGCTGCTTAAGCTAAGCTCTCCGTCGAAACTGTCCACTGTGGTAAGCGCCCGCAGCTTAATGAAGCTGTCCTTTTTGAAGATTTCCGCCATTTCTTCCTTAAGCTGCTCCTTCACAAAGACCTTGGCCACAATGGAATCCGTGAAATCCGTCAATGAAAGTTTAAAAAGCGTAGAACCCGTCTTTTCAAAAAAACGGCTGTCCACCTCATAAATCTGCCCTCTGACACTGACTTCTCCCATCTCTCCGAGAATGTCCTTCATGGCGACAAATTCATCCGGAAAATCTCTGCCGAAAAGCAGGTCCGGATTGGCGCTGCCTTTTTTGACGGAAAAAGGCTTTTTCTTTGTTTTCTGCTCCTTTTTCAGCTCCGCTTTGGGTTCGTCTGCTTTGATTTCCTTTATCATCGGTCTGCTTTCATGATGTCCGCTACCACTTTCTCTCTCCTCGTTCTGCCGTCTTGCCGTCTGATACTCTACCGCAAAATGACAGGACAGGCCGCAGCGCTCCACGAAAATTTTTTCCAATATCCGCAGCAACTCCTCTTCGCAGGCACGATAAAAACCTGTATCTTCCACCTGCAAAACAACCCTGTCCTCCGAAAACAAAAAGGAGGCGGCTCGAAATAAAATATAGTGCCTTTGGCTGTAATTGCGCAGTTCATAGGAAATACTCTCTTTGTATGCCGTATACAGATGCTCCGGCGTATAGGCTTCGGAAAGATGGAAACGCTCTATAATTTTAATCTCTATTTTTCGCTGATGAAACAAAGATTTCTTAATGTTTTGCTCCAATGCAAGCAGACTCATCTTGTCGATGAGCCTGTCGCTTTCCACATATATACTGAGCTTTTCAAAGTCCTTTCCTGCACTTACTTTTGTGATACGTAAATATTTTACCAGATTCTCCAGCTCCTTTGTCTGAAAGTGCAAATCCGGAAATACCTCAGAAAATGTTTTCATTACTCCCCTTATTCTTTTTGTCTGACCATTGCGTCAAGCTCTGCCTGCAGAGCCGGCAAAAGCTCCTCCTCCTTCAGTCGCTTAATCACTTCTCCCTTTTTAATCAAAAGACCGTTCCCTACGCCGCCTGCAATCCCGATATCCGCTTCCTTTGCTTCTCCCGGTCCGTTGACCACACAGCCCATTACCGCAACCTTGATGTCCAGTTCATAATCCGCCGCCAATTCCTCTACGCGGTTGGCAAGGGCAATCAGGTCAATGCTGGTTCTTCCGCAGGTCGGGCAGGACACCACCTCAATGCCCTCCTTGCGCAGTCCCAGACTCTTTAACAACAGCTTGGCACAGGTGATTTCCTCCACAGGATCTCCCGTCAGAGAAACCCGAATGGTATCCCCGATTCCCTGGTACAGAATAATACCCAAACCGACGGAAGATTTGATCATTCCTCTCTTTAAGGTTCCCGCCTCCGTAATGCCGATATGCAGCGGAAAATCCAGCCTGGAGGCCAGAAGCTCATGGGCTTTGACACACATCGGTACATCACTGGATTTAATGCTGAGCACAAGATTTTCATAGCCAAATTCCGTAATCATGTTTACCTTGTCCAAAGCGGACTCTACAATGCCTTCCGCCGTCACGCCGCCGTACTTTTCAATCAGCGGCTTCTCCAGAGAGCCGGAATTGACCCCCACACGAATCGGAATCTGCCTTGCCTTACAGGCCTCCACTACCGCCTGAATACGTTCTCTTCCCCCGATATTGCCGGGATTGATACGAATTTTATCCGCTCCGTTTTCCACCGCTGCCAGAGCCAGACGGTAATCAAAATGAATATCCGCCACCAGAGGGATGTGTATCTGCTTTTTTATTTCTCGCAGCGCCCCTGCCGAAGCCATGTCCGGCACCGCCACACGGATAATTTCGCAGCCCGCCTTTTCCAGTGCCAGAATCTGTTCCACCGTAGCTTTAACATCGTCCGTCTTGGTATTGCACATGGACTGTATGAGAATCGGATGCTCCCCTCCGATATACCTGTCCCCTATCCTGATAACTCTTGTTTTTTTCCTCTCCATAGTCCTCTTTCACTATCTGTTAACCAGCTTGTACACATCATTAAAAATGATAAAACACATAAAGATCATCAAAAAGGCAAAACCTGCCACGTGTACATAAGCCTCAATACGCTTATTCGGTCTTTTTCTGGTGAGCATTTCAAAAAGATAAAATACAATGCGTCCGCCATCCAGAGCCGGAATAGGCAACAAATTCATCACCCCTAAGTTGGCGCTCAGCAAAATCATCATATTGGCAACCGATAAGAATACCGCCGATAGACCGTAGGGCTTGGATTCCTGAATGGTTTCTCCTACGTGACTGACAATTCCCACCGGACCGCTGATTTGATCCGGTCCGATCAGTCCCGTCAGCATCGCCCTCAATCCCTCCAAAGTGCTGCGTATATTAAAATAAACTTCATGGGCACTGTATGTTAAAAGCATCGGAAAGGAGCGAATCGGCTCATTTTCCTGCCTCCAGACAATACCCACCAGCTTTCTGCCGTTTTCCGCACTGTATTCCGGTTCCAAAAGGAAGGTATGAAGCTGCTCGCCTCCCTCCTCCTGTCTGGATACCTCCAGCAAAAGGCTGCCCTCCGCATGGGTCATGCGATACAACAGATAATCCCGCAATGTATACAGCGGATAGCCGTTGATCTTGCGGATCACATCTCCTTCCCGTATACCTGCCTCGCTTGCCGGAAAGCCTGCCATTACGGAGCCCACCACCGGCTTATCTACGCCGACGCTGCCGAGAACAAACAAGGCAATCACAAAAGCCAGAATAAAATTGAACAAAGGTCCGGCAAATACCACCATAAAGCGTGCCCATACGGACTTTGCCTGAAAGCTTCGCTTTGCCCGCTCGGCATCCATGGCTTCCTCCTCAAGATCATCCTCTCCCAGCATGCGGCAGGAACCGCCCAGGGGCAGAAGCTTGATGGAATACAGCGTTTCCTTTCCCTGATAAGATAAAATTCTGGGACCCATGCCGACGGAAAACTCCAAAACCTCAATGCCGTTCCATTTGGCAAATAAAAAATGCCCCAATTCATGTATCGTTACAATGACACTAAAAATCAACAGTGCAAAGATAATATTCATGAAACTTACTTCTCCTTTACAAACATTCGGACAGGCAGGCTTCCACCTCCTCCTTGGTATGCAGTATATCTTGTAAAGACGGCGTCGGAATATTTCTGTGCCTGTCCATGGCTGTCCGAATCAGCCTGCATATATCCGGATATTGTATCTTTTCTTCCAAAAACAAAGCTACGGCATATTCATTCGCCGCATTAAATACCGTCGGCATACTGCCGCCACAGCAAATGGCACGCCTTGCCAATGCCAAAGCTTCAAAAACTTCCGTATCCGCTTCTTCAAAATGCAGATTCTTTAATTTAAAAAAGTCTAGCCTCTCTCCCTCCAAAAAACGTCTTTCGGGATAATATAAGGCATACTGTATCGGCAGACGCATATCCGGCGTTCCCAGCTGCGCCAGCACGGAGCCGTCCTCATACTCCACCATGGAATGAATGACGGACTGGGGCTGTACCACCACTTCAATATTTTCCGGCGCCACGTCAAAAAGCCATCTGGCCTCCATCAGCTCCAACCCCTTGTTCGCCATGGTGGAGCTGTCTATGGTGATTTTTTTGCCCATTGCCCAATTCGGATGCCGCAAAGCCTGAGCCGGACTTACCTTGGCAAGCTGCTCTTTAGTATAGCCGCGAAAAGGACCTCCGCTGGCAGTCAGCAAAAGTCTTCTGATTTTGTTGCCGCCGTTGCCCTGCAGGCATTGAAAAATAGCGCTGTGCTCACTGTCCACCGGCAGGATCTTCACACCCTTTTCCCTCGCCGCAGGCATAATCAAATGACCGGCGCAGCACAGACTTTCTTTATTGGCAAGAGCAATGTCCTTCCCTGCCGCAATGGCTGCCAGCGTCGGCTCTATGCCGATCATTCCCACCACTGCCGTCAAAACCAGTTCTGTTTCCGCCATGCCCGCAGCCGCAAGCAGGCCTTCCATACCCCAGAGCAGCTCACAATTCACATCCCGGATGCGCTCCCGCAAAAGCTCCGCCCCCTCCTTCGTTGCAACAACCGCCAGTTTGGGTTTAAACTCCCGGATCTGCTCCTCAAATAAAGCGATATTGCTTGCGCAGCTCATGGCAGATACCGCAATATCCCGATTGCGGCGTACAATATCCAAAGCCTGGGTACCGATGGAGCCGGTGGAACCCAATAT
Organism: Lachnospiraceae bacterium; assembly: GCA_041848045.1. Lineage (GTDB taxonomy): Bacteria > Bacillota > Clostridia > Lachnospirales > Lachnospiraceae > CAKAHY01. Next base: position 3,024 of record JBGZHY010000024.1, on the reverse strand, counting down.
TGCAATTTTTCTCATATGTACCTCATTTATATGAACATCAGAGCAAAAAAGATAGCGGGAGCCGTAAACAGAACGCTGTCGAAACGATCCAGCACCCCTCCGTGCCCCGGTATGATTTTGCCGAAGTCCTTGATGTCATGGTTTCTTTTAATTGCCGATGCCGCCAAATCCCCGATTTGTGAAATCACGGATCCGATGGCACAGGCTGCCGTACAGCTTATCAAAGGATTTTCCAGCTCCGTCATCCGCATACCGAAAATCAGCGCATATATGGCGCCCAGCAAGGCGGAACCTACAACGCCCCCTATGCAGCCTTCCACCGACTTTTTGGGACTTAAATTCGGAAAAGCCTTATGCTTGCCGAACAGCATCCCCACCGCATAGGCGCAGGTATCGCTGCCCCAGCTGGAAAGAATAATCAGCCACACCAGATACTGTCCGTTGGGATGTATCCGTACCTTGTAGATATAGGCAAATAAAACGCCGACATACAAAATCCCGAAAAAAGCGGTACTGATTTGCTCCGTTTTAAATTCCGGAAAGGTAAAAACATAAAAACCCAAAAAAATCAGCAGCGTAGAAATGAACAAAAGCATGATGTACTGCTCCGCCCTGCACAATATCAAAACATAATAGGCTAAAGTACAGGCATAGCCTATATACGCCGGAATCTTCCCCTCCAGACGAAGCGCCCTGTACAGCTCATATAAAGCGATTAAAGAAAGCCCCAAAGTCGTCGCCCACAAAAGCACGCCGCCGATTCCGATGGTAAACACCGCCAAAATAACCAGTATAATGCCGCTTATCAGCCTTGTGAAAAACATCAGCGCCCTCCAAATCTGCGTTCTCTTTGATGATAGCTTTCGATGGCTTTAAAAAGCTCTTCCTTGTTGAAATCCGGCCAGAGAGTGTCCGTAATATACACTTCCGCATAGGCAATCTGCCACAGAAGATAATTGCTGATTCTGAACTCTCCGCTGGTACGAATCAAAAGATCAGGATCCGGTATACCCGCCGTATCCAGATGTGCCGCAATATATTCCTCCGTAATCTCCTCCGGAAGCAACTCCTTGTTTTCCAGCATACGGATAAAGGCTCTGCGTATCTCATCTCTGGATCCGTAATTTACGGCAAAAACAAAAACCATTCCCGTATTGTCCTTTGTCTTTTCCACCAAATTGTCAATACCGGCAATAATATCCGCGTCAAAACGGGTTTTATCCCCGATCATCCTGACCTGAATATTGTTCTCCACCGCAAGCCCCACAAGCTCCGTCATATAATGCCTGAACAACTGCATCAATGCGGAAACCTCCTCCTCACTGCGCTTCCAATTCTCGGTGGAAAAGCCGTACACGGTCAAATACCGAACTCCCAGTCTTGCACAGTCCTCCACGGTTTTTTTTAAGGTTTCACAGCCGGCTTTGTGTCCCATGGCTCTCGGCAGAAATCTTTTCTTTGCCCAGCGCCCGTTGCCGTCCAAAATAATGGCAATATGCTGCGGAATACGCAGATTGTCTTCTTGTTCTTTCATTTTCACCTCGATAAGGCAAAACATGGGAAGGCAAAGCCCGCCCATGTCCGCTTACTATACTGTCATGATATCTTTTGACTTGTTCTCCACGGCAGTATCTATCTTCTCAATAGCCTTATCCGTGATTTTCTGTATCTTGCCGTCCCCGCTTTTCACATCGTCTTCCGTGATCTCTCCCGCCTTCTCCATCTTCTTGATCACGTCGATGGCATCCCTGCGGATATTGCGGACAGCTACTTTGGCGTTCTCCCCTTTTTTCTTAATATCCTTTACCAGTTCCTTTCTTCTGTCCTCCGTAAGCTCCGGAAAAATCAGACGAATACTGGTACCGTCGTTGGTAGGATTGATACCCAACTCCGACATATTGATGGCCTTCTCAATTTCCTTCAAAAGGCTCTTCTCCCAGGGCTGGATCAAAATCATACGAGGCTCCGGTACGGAAATATTGCCCACCTGCTGCAAAGGCGTCGGCGTCCCGTAATAGTTCACCTTAATCTTGTCAAGCACATGCGGATTGGCACGACCTGCACGAATCTGCATAAAATCCTCTTTCAATACCTCTATGGTCTTTTCCATCTTTTCTTCGTATAACTTGATTTTCTCTTGCATCTCATCCTCCTATACAGTCACTTTCGTACCGCTTATTTTTCCCAAAACAGCATTGCGGATACTGTCTTTGTCGTTCAAATCAAAAACAAATAAAGGCATCTTCGCCTCCATGCACATAACCGAAGCCGTTAAATCCACCACCGCCAGCTTCCTGTGAATCACTTCTTCGATGCTGACTTCGGCATAACGCTTAGCCTCGGGATTTTGCTTCGGATCGCTGTCATACACGCCGTCTACGGACTTGGCAAGCAAAATCAGATCCGCCTCCAGCTCGATGGCCCGCAGAACAATACCGGTATCCGTGGAAAAATACGGATGTCCGGTGCCTCCCGCAAAGAAGACCACCTTCCCCGCTTTCAGGCCGGCAAGGGCTTCATCCTTGGAAAAAAGTTTGCTCATGGTTCCGCAGACAAAAGGAGAAAAAATATCCGTCTGCATCCCTTCACTGCGAAAAATCTCCGATACATAAATACAGTTCATCACCGTGGCAAGCATCCCGATCTGATCCGCCTTGGTTCTGTCTATGCGCTCACTGCTGCGCCCCCGCCAGTAATTGCCACCGCCGATGACAATGCCGATTTCCGCGCCCTCCTGCAGGCTTTCTTTGACCTGCCTTGCCACATCTCTGACCTTGTCCTCATCGTAGCCGCTGCCCTGACCGGCACTGGCCAGCGCCTCGCCGCTTAACTTCAACAATATTCTTTTTCTCTCCATACCCTGTCCTTCAAATCCAGATTTTATATCCCCACAATTATATCATAATCGCCATTTTTTTACATCGTATTTTAAAATTTTAGGAAATATTTAGGGTATTTTAAGCACTTTGCTCTCCCAGTTTGTTACCTGTATACAACTGATAATATTTTCCCTTTTGGGCAAGC
>JBGZHY010000023.1:0-10790 GCA_041848045.1 Lachnospiraceae bacterium | reverse complement strand
ATGTGGCTTATGCTTCAGCAGGATGAGGCGGATGACTACGTCATAGCTACCAATGAAACCAGAACGGTCAGAGAATTTGTGGAAGTATCATTTGCCAGAGTCGGCATGGAAATAGTGTGGGAAGGCACGGGCGTAGATGAAATCGGCAGGGATAAGGCGAGTCAAAAAGTTGTTGTCAAGATAAATCCCAAATTTTTCAGACCGGCGGAGGTGGATATCCTGATCGGCAATCCGGCCAAGGCGGATGAGAAGCTGGGATGGATTAGGGAGATATCCTTTGCAGAGCTTGTAAACCGTATGGTGGATAATGATATGAAGCTTGTGGCGGATGAAATCAGACTTGCCAATTTATAATAAGCGGTTCTTGTAAATCCGGAGAAATGATACTTAAATCTGAAGAGTAGATAAAGAAAGCGGACCTGTGGAGCCGCTTTCTTTGCGTCTATTCATCTCCGGGCGCCTTATCTTATCATATGACGAAGCATTTGCTTTTGCAATAAAAGTTGGACGCAGACGCTTATCCGAAGAAGAGAGGAATAGTTAGGTAAAGGCGTCAAACTCAATAAGGCAGTACCGGAGAAGATTGGCAATGATGATGGCTAACTGTTCTTCGCTGATGTTGGGCATACCGAAGGTGATATGGGTATAAATGCCGATTAAACCGTAGGAAAAAATCGTACAGGCAATTTCCGCGCTTTGTCTGCTGCTCCTCTCAGCAATAAAGCGTTTCAGAAAGCTGTCTTCTATATCCTTTTTCCACCGATAGATAAAGTGCTGATCGCCGTTTCTCCCCAGAAGAAAACGCAGGGTACTGTTGTTTTCCTTGAGGAAACGGAGCAGAAGCAAGGCTTTATCCACAGGCTTTCCTTTCATAATATCTTCCAGCTTAACATCACCAAGGTCGAAGCAGATTTTGCGGAAGGAGTTGAGCAAGTCGTTTTTGATGGCGTCAAGTACGGAGAACTTATCGTCAAAGTACAGATAGAATGTAGATTTGGCTATTCCACATGCTTTACACAAGCTGGCAACGCTTGTGCGTTCAAGTCCGTTTGTTTCACACTGTGAGATAAAACAGCTGCGAATCATACGAATAGTTTCCTGTTTATTATATTCTCTTTTATTCATATGTACCTCTGCTGTCATTATACTGCTATGCGTCCGATTTTCCAATAAAATTCGGACGCTTTTTGTGAAATCGTTTGTTAAAGCTACCTTTAGAACAGCTAAGGACTTTATCAAATGTATGTTGTCGGTTAAAGTACATAGGCGAGATATGCATTGCCTTTGAAAACGGTACGGAAACCGTCAGCTTACGAAAAATGTGAATCAGAAAGGTGAAATTGATGAATAAGAAAACAAAAATTCTGTTGGGAATCATCGCAGCCCTTGTTATCATCGGTGCGGTGTTTTATTATCTGTTTATATAGAATATTTCGGGAGGAAGTATGGGAAATACAGCAAATGTGAATATGGAAGAATTGACGGCGGGGCTTACGGCAGAGCTTACGCTGGAACAACAGGCCAATCCGATAGCCAGGTATTACCATGAAACACCTGCCGCTCCTGCAAACAATATCATAGCCGCTTTGTCAGAGCCGCTTTGTCAGAGCCGCTGTCGGCGGATAAGCTGGTGAAGCCGGAGGATTTGGACTATTTCCTTGATCCTGCCAACACGCTGCATAACGGATATGGCGTATTGGAAAACGGCGTAGCTTATGCCGCCACCGAAACGGTGATGGAAGATGTTTCGCGGGAGATGTACGAATTTTATGATGCCTGGAGCGGAGCACAGAACGAGAGGGAGCTGATTTATAAAATATGGTATCCGGGATATCATTACACCCAAACGGAGGACATGGTTTTGGTGGAAGACATCGGGCAAGGTCAAGAAGTCATTCAGTTCATTCGGAGTGCCGCCTCATATACGCAGTTCCTTGCGGAAGCCAATAATCTGGATATGTATGTTGTCAGCGCAGACATTACTCCCGCTTCAGGCGGAGATAGCTTAAAGTCCATTCTGATGCATGTACGCTTTGAAAATGAGGATGGAAACTATGTGGACAGATGTATTGCATGGTTTGGCTGCTATTGGGATAACGGAAAGGGTGTTGTGGATTTAACGGGACTTCCCGACGCTATGAGTCGTGCCGAGGGAATGGCTTACCATTCTGCCGGTGAGAATGCAAATCTGGCTGCGGTTATTCGTGAGGTGTATGCAGATTACAAGGACAGCTTTGATCCTTCTACGGTCGAAACACGGGGCGGGAAATAAAAGCTATATGCAAGAGATAAAATACGGACAGGCACAGGTAGGCAGGATGCTGCTTGCCCTGCCTGTTTTTCTTTGCGGGAAAACAGAAAATATTCGACAAATCCCCAAAGAAAGGCTATACTAGTATATAATATTTGAGGTATACAACGGAGGCATTTATGGCAGATTGGGAAAAGTTGGAAACACAGGAGAAGGAAACGGTTTCCAAAAATTTTATTGAATTGGAAATTGAAAAAGATTTGGCAGAGGGGAGATACAGCCATGTGCAGACCCGTTTTCCTCCGGAGCCGAACGGTTATTTGCATATCGGGCATGCCAAGAGCATTCTTTTGAATTACGGACTGGCGCAAAAATATGGCGGTTTGTTCAACCTGCGCTTTGACGATACCAACCCAAGCAAGGAAAAAGAGGAGTATGTAAAGAGTATTCGGGAAGATGTGGATTGGCTGGGGGCGGTATATGATGAACGCTGTTTCTTTGCATCGGATTATTTTGATGAAATGTATGAAAAGGCTCTGCTGCTGATTAGAAAGGGCAAGGCTTTTGTCTGCGATTTGAGCGCTGAAGAAATCAGGCAGTACAGAGGAGATTTTACCACGCCGGGTAAGGACAGTCCGTATAGAAACAGGACGGTGGAGGAGAATCTCCGTTTATTCCGGGAGATGAAGGAGGGAAAGTATCCGGAGGGCTCCAAGGTACTGCGGGCAAAGATTGATATGGCCAGCCCGAATATCAATATGCGGGATCCGGTGCTTTATCGTGTGGCGTATCAGAGTCATCACAATACCGGAGATAAGTGGTGTATTTACCCGATGTATGACTTTGCCCATCCGATTGAGGATGCCGTTGAGGGCATTACCCACAGCATCTGTACTCTGGAATTTGAGGATCACAGACCTTTATATGATTGGGTAGTGCAGGAATGTGAGTATGTAAATCCGCCCAGGCAGATAGAGTTTGCCAAGCTGTATCTGACCAATGTGGTTACCGGAAAGCGCTATATTAAGAAGCTGGTGGAAGACGGCATTGTGGACGGTTGGGACGATCCCCGTCTTGTATCCATCGCAGCCTTGCGCAGAAGGGGCTATACACCGGAATCCCTGCGTATGTTTGTGGAGCTTTGTGGTATTTCCAAGGCCCATTCTTCCGTGGACTACGGCATGCTGGAATACTGTATCCGGGAAGATCTGAAACTGAAAAAGGCACGGATGATGGCTGTGCTTGACCCGATTAAGCTGGTGATTGACAACTATCCGGAAGGTGAAATCGAGTATGTGGAAATGCCCAACAACATGGAAAATCCGGATTTGGGCACAAGAAAGATTCCTTTCGGCAGAGAATTGTATATCGAGCGGGAAGACTTTATGGAGGAAGCACCGAAGAAGTATTTCAGGCTTTTTCCGGGAAATGAGGTCAGGCTGATGGGCGCATATTTTGTGACCTGTACAGGCTATGAAAAGGATGAAAACGGAAGGGTGAGCGTGGTGCACGCCACCTATGACCCGGAAACGCGTTCCGGTTCTGGTTTTCAGGGGAGAAAGGTGAAAGGGACGATTCACTGGGTAAATGTAAGCACGGCACTGCAGGTGGAATGTCGCCTGTATGAAAATATTGTGGATGAGGAAAAGGGCAAACTAAATGAAGACGGCAGCCTGAACCTGAATCCAAATTCTCTGACGGTATTAAAAGAATGTTATGTGGAGCCGGATTTGGCGCAGGCAAAGGCTTATGATTCCTATCAATTTTTAAGAAACGGCTTTTTCTGTGTGGATGCAAAGGACAGCACCCGGGAGCATCCGGTATTTAACCGCATCGTTTCTTTAAAGAGTTCGTTTAAGCTGTCATAAGTACATAAAGGTAAGGATAGGAGGAAGAGGGGTCTTCCTCCTATCTGATGTTAAAAAGGACAAGGTTCGGTAAGATGGATTTTTTGATTCCCATTGATTTGCAATCAAAGACGGCGCTGTATGAGCAGATCTATCGTTATATCCGCGATGCCATTAAAGAACAGCGCTTGCAGGCGGGGGAGCGCCTTGCCTCCGGACGCGCCCTGGCGGAGCATTTGCACATTTCCAGACAGACCGTCAGCGTTGCCTATGAGCAGCTGGTGGCGGAGGGGTATGTCGAGGCGAAAAAGAACAGGGGCTATTTCGTTCGCGCCTATGACAAAAGCTATGACCTTTCCGGAACTTACAAAGAAGAGGAAAAGGAGGCGACGGATAAAAAAGAGGACGTTGTGTTTGACTTAAGTCCCGGAGGCATTGATTTTTCTTTGTTTCCTCTGGCGACTTGGAGAAAGCTGGCCAAGGAAACGCTGCGTAAGGATAATATTGCCATTTTCTCCAAAGGGGAAGCTAAGGGAGAGTATCTTCTGCGCAGTGAAATCGCCAGATATTTATATCATTCCAGAGGGATACGCGCCAAGGCGAAGCATATTGTGCTGGCGGCGGGAACGGAGCAGCTTTTCCTTTTTTTGCAGCTGCTTTTGCAAAAAGACAGCATTGCCATCGAAAATCCGAGTTACAAACATTGGTCACATTTGTTTGCTACCATGGGGCTGCGGGTGGAGGCGGTGGATATTGATGCGGAAGGCATGATGCCGGATAAGCTGCAAGAGAGCGGGGCGGATATTGCCGTTATTACGCCGAACCACCATTATCCCACAGGAACCCTGATGCCTGTTTCCCGGCGTATGCAGATTCTGGAATGGCTGCATGCCGATAAAAAACGTTATGTGATAGAAGATGATTATGACAGCGAATTTCGTTACAAGGGCAGACCGATTCCCGCCATGGCGAGTATGGACAATAGCGGGCGCTTTATTTATATCGGCACTTTTTCTCGTGCCATTGCCCCTTCTATCCGTATCAGCTTTATGCTTTTGCCGGCAGCTTTGATGGGGGTTTATGAAGAGCGCCTTTCCTTTATGTCCTGCACGGTGCCGAGGATAGACCAGGATATTTTATATCGTTTCATGGCGGGAGGATATTTTGAGCGCCATTTAAATCGGGTAAGGGCGGCATATAAGGCGAAGCATGATTTGATTGTATCTACATTTAAAGAGTATGAGGATAGCTTTGAAATTTTAGGCGATAATTCGGGAGCTCATCTTTTGCTGCGGGCAAAATATGCGGTTTCGGAGGAAGAGCTGATTGCCAGAGCGGCGGCGGTAAAAGTTCGCCTGTATCCGCTTTCGGCATTTTATGCCGCAAACAGCTCCTATGAGGGGAGGGCAACGCTTTTGCTGGGCTTTGCCTCCATTTCAAAGGAGAAGCTGGAAAAGGCTCTTGCTTTGGTAATCGGGGCATGGATGGCAGAGGACGGAAAAGATAATGAATAAAAAGAAGATCAACAAGAAACGGCAAACGGGGATGAAAGAAAAAATTTCAAAGTGCCTGCAATGGATAAAAAGCCTGTTTAAATCCCGGAACCGCAAAAAGGCGGAGATGGGAGGGGTAGTGTTTTTGCTTTTGATTTTGTTGCTCCTGGCGTTTGGGGACGGGAGCAGGTTTCGTGCCACATCAAATATGCAGGCGAGCGACAGCCTTGCCACCGGAAGCATGGCTACACCGAGCGGGGCTGTGGAAGTGACGGAAAGAGCAAGTCAAGTACAGACGGAGATTTTACAGGATATATACCGTGAAATGCAGGCAGGTTTGTTTGAGGCGCCGGCAAAGATAATCATACAGAACGCAGAGGAGCTGGAGGATTTATACGTCAATGTCTTCGGAGAACAAAGACATTTCTTTGACGGTGTACATATTTATACAGCCGAGAATTTGCCCCCGGGAAAATATTTATTGATAGAAAATGTCAATACCTTTTATTATGGTGATGTTGCAGGGGCTAAAGCACAGGGGCAGGGTCATGCCTTGACGGCATATCAGGCGGATTACGGCCGCTATACCTATGCGCTGGGAACCTGGGAGGGAGGACACCTGGAGGGGGAAGGGGAGAGCGGTAACGCCGCCTTCGGTGCTCTGGCGGAGAATACCGCCAGCCTGTATGCTGTGCGGGGTCATTTTTCACAGGATATACTGGACGGGGAAATCAGCCTGCATATTGCAGATGAGCGGGGAGAAAGCCGAAGCTATATATTTACGGTATATAAAGGGATTTTGGTGCTGGACGGAAAATGGGAGTATAACGGGGCACAGAAACGCTATGAAATCAGAAGCACGGAGGACAGTATGCAAAAGTACGGCGTCAAGTCCGAGGAGGCGGGAGAGCGCAGATGGGTGAATAAGTTGGTGCTGGAGTAGGGCTATCCATTCCGGAAAAAGTATGATAGAATGGACTATATTTTATTATAGGAGAATAAAACATATGAAAAAAGATTTAGGTTTACTGCAGTCTGTTGTTCCTGCGCCTGTGTTTATGGTGGGAACCTATGACGAGGATGGAAAAGTGGATGTCATGAATATGACCTGGGCGCAGGTCTGCGATATGGACAAGATCATCCTGTTTATCGGAGAGAACAAGAAAACCTGGAAAAATATTCAGGATAATAAAGCCTTTACCGTTGCGGTGGCTGATAAGGCGCATATGGATGTGGCGGACTTTTTCGGTATTGCCACCGGCAATAAAATGTCCGACAAGTTTGAAAGAAGCGGTCAAACGGCGGTTAAAAGCGACTTGGTGAATGCGCCGATTATCGAGGCTTTCCCTTTGGTGATGGAGTGTGAGCTTCTGGAGGTTATCAGGACGGAGCACCTTACGGCTATTGTGGGTAAAATCTTAAACACCAAGGCGGATGAAGAGGTGCTGAATGAAGAGGGTGAAGTGGATTTGGCGAAGCTGCAGGCTCTGATGTACTTTGATGCCTATTACGAAATGGGCGGCAAGGTAGGTCAGGCTTGGGGAGAAGGCAGAAAATTTATGAAGCTGGCTTACGACGAATAGACACTTGTTTTGATATTAAGAAGAACAGGCGGCTTTTGCCGCCTGTTCTTCTTAATATCTTTCGTGCCTATGTTTTCTATGCTTGCATCTGCCGTGTGCAAAGCTCTTTTCTTCCTTTTCTCCCAATGCAGACCTTAGTTTTTCCAATATCCCTTTTAAGCTTTCCTTTTCTTCCTGATTTAAAACAGAAAAAATATCCTTGTGCTTTCCGTGCTCTTCTTCAATGATTTGCAAAGCCTCTCTTCCTTTTTCCGTAATTTTGATAATGGCAGATCTCTTGTCTTCTTCCGATTTCTCTCTGGTAATCCATTCGTGTTTTTCCAATTTTCCCAAAATTTCGCTTAGGGAGCCGGCTTGTATTTGCAACATATCCTGCAAATCTTTTTGATTGATTTGTTCTACAGAGGACAAGATATTTAAAATTTTGCCTTGCCCGATCCCCCTACCTTTTTTTTGATGATGTAATTTATGGGAAATGAGAGCAAACAAATCCCTTACATTACTGCCGTCTACGTTTTTTTCATGTATCATAGTTCTCAACCCTCCCTTTCTGTGTTCTTTCTGTTCATTTTCTTCTTTGCCTATGTCAATCCCTTGACTTGCAAAATACCTGAGCCCTTTCCCGCACTGCAAATTCTCTATATGGCAATGATTGGCGCATTGATGGCAAAATAAGTCTGTACGCATATCGTTTCCTCTTTTCTTTTTTTGTTTGGTACCTTGATAATACTCTCTGCCCTTTTATTTGTCAAGGTGCCAAAGTATTTTTGTATATTTTTTATTTTTGAGTGTGTATATTGTTACTTTTTTGTTTATTATTGACCCATATTATTTTTTGTGTTACATTTTCTATATAAAACTTAGTGAATTATATGAGAAAGGAGTTCTAAGTATGATAGTTGGTTGTGTCAAAGAAATCAAGAAACAGGAATATCGAGTGGGGATTACTCCGGAGAATGTGGAATCCTACATCGCCGCCGGACATACCGTCCTGATTGAAAAGGGAGCAGGTATGGGATCCGGCTTCCAAGATGCTGAGTATGCATCGGCCGGTGCCAAGCTTTATGACAATGCCGCTGATGTATGGAAAGATGCCGATATGATAATAAAGGTAAAAGAGCCGTTACCGCAAGAGTATCCTCTTTTCAAAGAAGGACTTCTTCTATATACCTATCTTCATATCGCTGCCGATAAACCGCAAATGGAGGCTTTGCTCGAAAAGAAGGTTAAGGCATTGGCATACGAAACGCTTATGGAAAGGAACGGAAGCCTTCCGCTCCTTGCACCGATGAGTCAAATCGCCGGCAGATTGAGTGTTCAGGAGGGAGCCAAATTCCTGGAAAAGTCATTTGGCGGTTCAGGTAAATTACTATCCGGTGTTCCCGGCACGCCAAAGGCAAAGGTTTTGATCCTCGGTGGCGGCTCTGTAGGTACCAATGCTTGTAAAATCGCTGTCGGCATGGGGGCCGATGTTACGATTACCGATGTAAATCTGGAGAGATTAAATTATCTTGATGATATTTTTGGCGCAAGGATACAGACTATATACAGCACCGATGCCACTATTGCGAAATTGGTACAGCAAGCCGATCTTGTTATCGGTTCCGTGTTGATTCCGGGCAAGGCTGCACCTAAGCTGATGAAGAGGGAATATTTAAAGACCATGCAACCCGGTTCTGTCATTGTCGACGTTGCCGTTGACCAAGGCGGTTGCTGTGAAACCACAAAGGTAACCTACCACGATGATCCTGTATATACTGTGGATAATATTGTGCATTATTGTGTCGGTAATATGCCGGGTGCGGTTCCAAGAACTTCTACCATCGCACTCACCAATGCCACATTAAAATACGGCTTACAGATTGCAAATAAGGGGCTTGAGAGAGCCTGCATGGAAAATGATGTGATTTACTCCGCCATCAATACCTATGACGGAAAGCTGACTTGCGAAAATGTAGCGCTTAGTTTTGATCGCGAATATGTAGACCCGAAAACCTTGATACAATAGGAGGATTTTGTATGAAAGTTTTAGAACAGCTGGTTGCCAATTTGAACACTTTTGTGTGGGGGGTTCCTCTTATTGTTTTGTTGATTGGAACGCATATTTTCTTGACTTTTCGTTTGAAGCTTATTCAAACCCATACCCTAAAGGGAATCCAATTATCCGTACATGTGGATGAAGACAGTGCCGGAGATATCTCCCAATTCGGAGCTTTGGCTACGGCTTTGGCTGCCACCATAGGTACCGGAAATATTATCGGTGTATCCACGGCAATCGCTCTTGGCGGCCCCGGAGCTGTACTTTGGACATGGTTAGCCGGCATCTTCGGAATGGCGACCAAGTATGGAGAAGCTCTTCTTGCCGTTAAATATCGTACTTTAGATGAAAAAGGATATCATATCGGCGGTCCGATGTATGCCATCGAGAATGGTATGGGCAAAAATTGGAAGTGGCTTGCCGTTGTTTTTTCCATCTTTACCGTCCTTGCAACTTTCGGTGCCGGATGTACGGTACAGTCCCATGCCATTGCAGAATTTATTCATTCCACCTTCAATGTTCCCGTTGTGGCTACCGGATTCTGTGTTGCTTTGCTTACCGCAGCCGTTATCATGGGCGGTGTGAAAAAAATATCTTCTGTCTGTGAGAAATTGGTTCCGTTTATGGCAGTATTTTATGTAATTGCCTGCATCAGTATACTGATTATTAACCGCAACTTTTTTGTGGATGCCATTGTATTGATTTGTCAATCCGCCTTTACCACTCGTGCGGCTGCCGGCGGTTTTGTCGGAAGCACCATGATACTTGCCTGCCGTTACGGTATTGCAAGAGGTATCTTTTCCAATGAGTCCGGTCTTGGTACAGCACCTATTGCGGCAGCGGCGGCACAGACCAAAAATCCGGTACGTCAGGCCCTTGTATCTATGACAGGAACATTTTGGGATACGGTTATCATTTGTGCTATGACAGGACTGGTTATTGTTACCTCTATGTTACATAAACCGGATAATTTCATCGGCGCAGGAGATGATGAATTGGTAAAACTGGCATTCAATGCCTTGCCTAGTATCGGACAGTATGTATTGGCGATTGCACTGGCTATATTTGCCTTTACTACTATCCTGGGTTGGTCTTTTTACGGAGAAAATGCGGTAAAATATCTTTGGGGCAGAAAATATATTATCGTATACAGGATTGTATTCATCATTGTTTTGTTTATCGGTTCCGTGGTATCTTTGTCTTTGATTTGGAATTTCTCCGATCTGATGAACGGACTGATGGCATTTCCGAATCTCGTTGTGCTCCTGGTGCTGAACGGCGTTATTGTTTCCGAAACCAAGAAATATCTCTGGGAGAATCGCTTGGACGAGAGAATGTAAGGAGAAGGAGTAGCGGCAGGATTTTTCGTCTGCGGAGGGATGCTTCTATATCATATACTGTTATATGGAGAAAGCATGAAGAGGGTTGCTGATTTTACAGTAGCCCTCTTCATTTTGCTAGTAAATAAGAGAAAGAATAATGTCTTGTTCAATGTCACCGAATTTTTTGCCGAACAGGCTAAAGCCGCCTGTATGTTGTGCATCGGATCTGTTGCCTATGCGAATGACAATGGGCTTT
>JBGZHY010000022.1:0-4016 GCA_041848045.1 Lachnospiraceae bacterium | reverse complement strand
TCAGCTCTTTATTGCTTTTTCCCACTTCTTTGGCTATCTCGTTTATTCTCAAATTTTTCCTCCTAAATGCTTTCCCGTATCCGTGCTTCGATGGTTTCGGCAAAGCATGCATCCTGTACGGCGACAGACGCCCTGCTTCCCTTTCCTATCGTATGTCCTAAACTTTCCTTGTCCGCATATACATATATCTTGATATGATAATAATGACATTTATCCTGAAATTTTTTCTTTGTGTTTTCCGAGGCATCCGCCGCCAGCAGTACCAGCTTCGCTTTCCCTTTTTGGATGGACTTTTCCGTGGAAAATTCCCCGCTGACAAGCTTTCCCGCCTTCGCCGCCATGCCGAGCATCCCCAAGACCTTATCCTGCATCGCTCTCACCCATGTCCTTTCGCAGCTGCTCGTATACTTCTTTTGATACCGCCTGTTTAAACGAACGCTCCAGACCTCGGGATTTAAAAGCTTTTTCCAAACAGGAAGCATTGTTGCAAAGGTAAGCGCCTCTGCCGTTCTTCCTGCCGGTTTTATCCAGGAAAATCCCGGCTTCATTTTTAACAATGCGAATCATTTCTTTTTTATTCTTCATCTCCCCGCAGCCGATGCACAATCTAAGAGGTACTTTCTTCTCCATATACCTCCTCATCCGCATAGGAAACCTCTTCCAAGTCTGCGCTGCCCTCCGGCTGATAATCAATGCCCAGCTCCTCAAACAGCCCCAAATCTCTTGCCTGGGTTTCGCTCTTGATGTCTATTTTGTAGCCCGTCAGCCTCGCCGCCAGCCTTGCATTCTGTCCCTCCTTGCCGATGGCCAGGGACAGCTGATAATCCGGCACAATAACCTGAGCTTCCTTATCGTCATCATCCGCCACAACACAGATAACCTTTGCGGGGCTCAAGGCATTCTCAATCAGATAGGCTGAATTATCATCCCAGTTGATGATGTCCACCTTCTCTCCCCGCAGCTCCTCCACCACCGCATTGACTCTGGCACCGTTAATGCCCACACAGGAGCCTACCGCATCCACATTCGGATCCTTACTGTACACCGCCATCTTGGTTCTGGAGCCTGCTTCTCTGCTGATGGCTTTAATTTCTACGATACCGTCCCTGATTTCCGTAACCTCCGACTCAAACAAACGCTTCACCAAATCCGGATGGGTACGGGACACCATAATCTTCGGTCCTTTCGGGGTGTCTTTCACCTCCACCACATACAGCTTGATGCGCTCTGTCGGCTTGAAATTCTCCGTCGCTACCTGCTCGCTTTCCGTCAATATGGCGTCACAGCGTCCTAAATTGATGGACAGGTTCTTTCCCACCTGCCTCTGCACAATGCCGCTGACAATGTCCTTTTCCTTGGTATAAAAGTCCTGAAAAAGAACCTTTCTTTCCTCTTCCCTGATTTTCTGCAAAATCACGTTCTTTGCCACACCGGTGGCAATGCGTCCAAATTCCTTGGACTTTACGGGAATCAAAACCTTATCCCCTACGCCGTAATCCGGATCTATGGCACGTGCCTCCGCCAGCGTGATATACAGGGCCTTTTCCTCCGGCGTCGGCTTCTCCAGCTGCTCTACCACTTCCTTCTCCTGCAACACCTCATAATCGCAGGTTTCGTGATTGATGCTGACCTTGATATTGTCCGCCGTTCCGAAATTATTCTTACAAGCCGAAATAAAAGAATTTTCAATGGCTTCCAAAATCGCCTCTTTGCTGATATTCTTTTCTTTCTCCAGTATATCCAGTGCCTCCATCAGTTCCCTATTCATTTTCCTTTGTCCTCCAAAATATTCTTAAAAATCAAATGTCAATCTTATATTGGCAATATCCGCTCTCTGAAAACAGACATCCTCTCCGCCTATCTCTATGGTCAGGCTTTCTTTGTCAAAATCCTTCAAAATGCCTGTAAATTCCTTCTGCTGCCGAATCGGCTTAAAGGTTTTTAGCTCCACCTCCTTGCCCAACTCCCGCCGGAAATCTTTATCCTTTTTCAAGCTTCTGCCCAGCCCCGGCGAACTGACCTCCAAAATATATTCCTCCGGAATAAAATCCTCCTTATCCAGCCATGCGCTGACTTCCTTTGAAATATCCACACAATCGTCAATGGAAATACCGCCTTCCTTATCCATATCGCAGTATATCCGCAAATAATATTGGGAGGCCTCCTTAACAAATTCTACATCCACCACCTCAAAATCCATACGTTTTTGCAATTCCTCCAGAAATGCTTCCGTTTTCTTGACATAGCTTTCACCTTTACCCATGCACACACCTTCTTTCCGCCGCACCGACACATATAAAAAGTGGACCAGTCTTGGCCCACGTCTTATTGTCATCTTATTTACTTGTAAAGGAGTATAGCACCTTTTGGAGGAAAATACAAGCCCCGGAGGAAAATGTTGAGAAATAGTCTTATCATAACCCTAACAGGTCTTTAAGGGCATCCTGAATGTCCTGTGCGGAGGCAATATCATACTCTTCCAAGAGCTGTCTGAGGATATAGGAGGCCTTACTATTTTCTGTTATTATTCATAACAACAGAAAAGGGCAAAGCATACAAACAGGAAACCACTGTCGGAAATGCCCTAAACAAAAATGTAAGCTCGAATTTAGGATTAGCATTAAGATTCATATATATAGAGAGAGCAAAGAAAGAAACTGCAATGCACATACGAACCCGGTAAATGATATACCGACAAAAAAATTGTCCGGGTTCTTTTTCACGATTTGTGGTTCGAATTCCCCTTTCCGGTCCCTCGGTATCTGCAGATCGATCTCCCCCATGCTGGAGGTCACGGTTTTCGGGCTGTATCCGTTTCGGCCGTCATCCGTTTCTTTGTTCTTGTAGTCATACTTCGTATACCCCAGATGGTCATCCATCTCCGATTCCAGCATGCCCTGAAGGGTATCTCCCAGCAAATCTTTCAGCATGTCCTGGATTCCCTGTGCGTCTTTGGGCTGGTAATGCTCCAATATGCTCCGTATGAACTCTCTGCGTTCCGGATCCATCTTTCTTCGTGCCATAAAATAATCCTCCTGAATTGATATTTATTTTAACATCAATCCAAGAGGACTTACAGTGCCTTTATAGTTTACACAGAATTACGGACCTGTTGACAAACTCAATTTTTCAGTGTTTATTTCTGCATGTTTTTTGAAATATTATAAAGCAGCTGGTGAATTCGGTTATTCAAACCGCTTTTACCAGCCGTTTTAGATTTAATGCCGTTGCCGATAAGAGGCATTCTTCTGTCGCGTTCTGAAGGCCTCTTTTCTGGATTTTATTCAATCTATGCTCTCGTTTTAAAACTGCGAATGTTCCTTCTGCCCATATCTTCCTAAGCCTCATGACCCTCAGATAATCACCGGTTCCTACTCTCTTGCTATTTCGATAAAAAGAGGGATAATAAGCACTCGCATTGATCCTGACTGTACCGAGATCCGTGGCACAGGCTGAAAAATCCGGGCAGTTTTTACATTGTTTTTTTGAACGGCTATATAAACGGTAATAGTTCTGCGTTGACTTTTTATAAATTAATTTCTGAAATACTAAATATTCTCCCTCGTATTATATAGTAGTAGTGTTTATAGACCCTCTTGGATCTCTAATAACTCCAGCCCTCTGTGTACCGCTCCTATATCATATCCGCCATCTAATCCAATTTCCTGATATTTACAAGGCTGTCCTTTCAAATGTTCCAGGATAATATCACTTTCCCTCTGGGTAGCAGGATAACAGTCCACCCCGGTAATAATCCCATGGCTGGTATCCCCTGTCATTTCGGTCAGATAACCCAGCCCCTTTTTACGAGCCTGATGGATATAACCGCACTCTGGATCTGTCCGGCTTTTTAAAGATTCTTTCTCTTTTTTTACATTCTCCGGTTCTTTATAACCAGGAATGGCCGAAAGCTCTGCTTCCAATTCTTCCATATATTTTACAGTGGAGCGTTGGACTGTTCCAACTGCCTCATAGCGGCTGTCCCGGGATACATTGGACGGAAGGAATGAGCCATC
>JBGZHY010000021.1:0-4132 GCA_041848045.1 Lachnospiraceae bacterium | reverse complement strand
GGTGATGTTTCCTGTAAATTCCATACTTTTATTTTTACTCCTGCAGGCTTTGTCAAGAGTACCTCTGGATGTGAACTGATATGACTTACGAAGAAATCAAGGAATATTTTAAGTCTTTGCCTGCCTTTGTCCCGAAAAAAGACGCTTTCCATTTGGATAATATGCAGGTTTTGATGCAGCGCTTGGGGAACCCCCAGAATGAGCTGTCTGTTGTGCATTTTACCGGAACCAACGGAAAGGGTTCCAGCTTAAATTTTGTATACGAAATTCTCTGTGAAAGCGGAGTATGGGCGGGGAGCTTTACCTCGCCCTATTTAAAAGATTACGAAGAAATGATCAGACTGGGCGGAAGACGTATTGCGAAAGAGGATTTCTGTCTTTTTTTTCAACAAGTTTTAGATGCCTGCAAAGACGATGTGCGGGCATCGGAGTTTGAGTTTTTGACGGCGCTGGCTTTTGTCTATTTTAAAGAGAAGGGCTGTAAGCTGCTGCTCTTGGAGGTAGGTCTGGGAGGGCGACTTGATGCCACCAATGTCATTGCCCACAGTCTGCTTTCCGTCTGTACGAGAGTAGATTTTGATCATATGCAGATTTGGGGGGACAGCCTCTTGGCCATTGCTAGGGAGAAGGCGGGCATCATTAAGGAAAATTCCGCATTTATGACACTATCCCAGGAAAAAGAGGTAAAGGAGTTGTTTCAGGAGGTTTGCCGCAAAAAAAGAAGCTGCTTTTATGAAGCGTTTCCGGCGCAGAATATTCGCAAAGAGGGGCTGAAGGGTCAGTATTTTGACTTGTATGCGGCGAATATGCGAGATATACATATTTCGATGCTCGGGGAGCATCAGGCGGATAATGCGGCGCTGGCTTTGCAGATTGCCTGCTTTTTGCAAAAGGATTTTGCTTCGATTACCGAAGAAAGTATGCGAAAAGGCTTACAAAAAGCTTGTTGGCAGGGGCGCTTGACCATGCTGCATAAAGAACCTTACATTTTGGTGGACGGCGCCCACAATGCTGCGGGGATTCGTATGCTTTGCCGCAGTTTACAGTCCCTGTTCGGAGAACAAAAAATTCATTTTGTGATGGGGGTATTGGCAGATAAGGATTATACCTCCATGATAGAGGCTTTATGCCCTATGGCGGCGTCATTTTACACCATTACGCCTCCCTCATCCAGAGCGCTGCCCGCACAGCGTTTGCAGGAGCAGATACAAAAAGCGGGAGGAAAGGCGTATGTACAGGGAAGCCTGGAGGAGAGTCTGGATATTTTGCGCAGGCAGCTGCGTAAAGATGAGATTGTTTTGATTTTGGGTTCTTTATACCAGGTGCAGGAAGCATATCGATATTTTGGTAAAAGTTTATGAAAATTTAAGATATATGTCATAAATGAGAGGGGACAAAGAAAAACAATTTTTGCTATACTTCTAAGGCAAATATTTGATCAGGGAGGTATATATTATGATGAAGGTAAAAGGTATGGCGGCTTTGGCTTTTGGTCTTGGTATGCTTGCGGCTTTGAGCGGCTGCACGCAGAAGGCGGAGCCGGTCAGCAACACGGTGTTGTGGATGAACGGAACCTACGGCATTATCACGGAGCTGAATGAGGGGGATTATACGCTTTTCGGAGGCTATAAGGCAAACGAAGAGAACAAAGCCATGCAGCAGGCTTCTTTGGAAGAGTGGTGGGGCGTTACAGACAGAGCCAGTGCGGATGAAACCGTAAAATTTTTGTTGGATGAGGGGCACAGAACCGAGTTTGCGGATATCATGACAGCCATTGATGAAATCGGCGGCAAGGATATGTCCGATGAAGAATTAAGAGAGATTATTCTGGAAGCCTATCAGGATGAAGCCACTACGGACAGCACACTTTCAGCTTACAGAGGGATGTATGCGGAATATGGTGCAGAGGCGATTGATGCCTGGGATTATGCCCGTGCCATATCTTTGTACGGCTGGTACTACATAGCAGGCTATTATGAGAAAGAGGAGGCCTTAGATGCAGCTTTGGAGGTGGCAAAGACCTTGCAGTCAAAGTATTCTTCTTGGGATGAAATGATGGCGAGTTATTTAAGAGGCTATGAATATTGGTCCGGTGAGGGCAGCGCGGATCGTCAGGCAATATACGAGAGCCTGAAGGCGGATAAAAACAGTCCGTACAGCCTGCTGGATTGGAACATGGAACTGACAAAGGACTGGGCGGCAAAATAGCTTGTCCTGAATGATGCGGCAGCGGGATAAATCGGAGAAGATTCCATATTTACGGAGGAGAAGGTAGCTTGGGTTTATTTGAAGGGTTTAAAAGAAAGAGAAGGCAGGGACCGGAGGAAAGGCGAGCCGGAAATAATGCCTATATTAAGCAGATGGGAATTGCCTGCCTGGACAAGCTGCCGCTTACCGAATCAAGTTCGGCAGTGAAGCTGAAAGATACGGATACCATATGTAAAAGAGCGATTGCCTGTCTGCTTTCCATTCAGCTTGCCTGTGATATTTCTGAAAATCGGGATGTACAGGAGTTAAAGGCACTGTTGCTTGATTTTTTGAAAAAGTTTCAAGTGGAAGAGGACTTGCTGGATAATGAAAGGAGGCTTTTTGACGGTAGCGGCAGTCAGCAGGATGCCGTCAATGTTGCCTGGACATACGAATGCTACTGGTCTTTGATATGGGCTTTGGGGCTTATTGAGGATGCCGAAATGAAGGTGCCAAGCAGCATATGTGACTGTGCCAAGGCGATTGACTTGGTGGCGGATTGTCAGAGCTTTGCGGAATTTAAAGCGAGAACCAGGGTGCGAGATGTCGAAGAGATCCTGGATATGCTGGATCTGTACTATCGTTATCATTGGGCCTGTGTGGAAAAATCCCTCCGGCCTGAAACCAATATCGCTGACCTCAATCCGGAAGTGGTTTGGGAAAGAAGAAAAGGGTTGGAATGGCTGGTGTCGGAGCTTGAGGATTGGGATGAAATATCTTTGGATACCTAAGCCTTGTTCATACATAAGCAAAAAATTATACCGTCGGCTATTGCAGGACGCCAAATGTCAGATACATTTCGGCTTTGCTTCAAGAGCTGGCGGTATTTATTGTTAAGACCAAGGATCCATGGAGGCGGGTAGGCGTATTCCGCTCATGATGGCGGAAATATTCCAAATGTACCAGCTTCCCTCATGCTCTCTAAGCTGTATACCCCTGGGGGAATCCGCACCGCTTGTTCTCAAATAGACCTTCATCAAGCCTTCCTCCCACAAATCCGGTCTGGAATCCGGATAAATATATAGGGTATAAGGCTCGCCCGGGGTATAATCATTTTCCGGAACGGCGCCCTCAAAATATGCTTTTGGTAAGTAGGGCTTATCCTGTAGCCTGTCTTTGTACCAGTTGTTGTCGTGCGTGCTTAAGTCCTCCGGTCCGTTCAACATTTCCAGAGCCTGTATGCCCTCCTCTGTATTTTCGGTAAAAATCTGTATGGCGCAGATAAAAAATGCAGCGACGTACTCCGGACTGGACAGTTTGCCCTCTGCCAGCAGACCCAATTCCTCCGCATTTTCGGGAAGGCGGCTGAGCTGTACACGGATATAGTCTGTATGCTGTTCCGAAAGTATTTCTATATCTGAGATATCGGCTTTTGTCGTCGGGCTTTTTTCTTCCTTTTCTTCGGAACTGTTTTCTTTGGTATCTTCCTCTTCGCTGCTTTGTGCTTCGCTTTTTTTGGACTTTTTAACCGTGCTCTCCCCGGTTTCTTCCGTATCTTCCTCGCTTTCTTCTTCCGTTTCCTCTTCCGTACGTTCCGTGTTCTTTTTTCTTTTGCTGCTCTCCTCTTTTGTGTTTTCTATATATTCCTGCGTTCCTGCAAGGTTGCAGGAAGTGGAAAACAACAGGAGCAGGCATAAAAGCATAAGGCGGAAAACCTTCATTCCTCAATCACTCCTTCCTTCATCAATACAGAATGGCGTTCCGGTTTCAGTATAGCGCAATAAGGGCACAAAAACCCCACCCGGACGGGTAGTTTTGGCATTTTTTCCCCTTTTCGCTTTTTTCTTGACATTTACAGATATTTTTGTTAGATTTAAATAGCTTAAGAAAGTTACGACTTTGTTTTCAAGCAAATATTGCTCCAAGCTGCGGCAGAGTTTTGTAG
>JBGZHY010000020.1:0-8627 GCA_041848045.1 Lachnospiraceae bacterium | reverse complement strand
TCTCTCCTCCGCTTAAGCTGTGGGGCGCCCTGTCCGCCAGATGCAGCATATCCGTGTAGCGCAGCGCCTCCTCCACCCGACTTTGTACCTCCCCCGGAGGAAGCCTTAGGTTCATCGGTCCGAATGCCACCTCAGCCCGGACACCGGAGGCAACAATTTGATAGTCGGCATCCTGAAACACAAGTCCCACCTTTTTGCGTAAATGTTTGATATTATGCTTTTCTATTTTTTCTTCCCTGTAAAAAATCTCCCCCTTGTTCGCTTTTAATACACCGTTTAAATGCAAAAGGAAAGTAGATTTTCCGGAACCGTTTGCTCCGATCAGCGCAATTCTCTCCCGCTCGTAAATACAGGTGCTGACAGCGCACAAAGCCGGATTTCCTCCGGCATTTTCGTAAGTATAACTTATATTTTGCAAACGCAGTATAGCATTGTTCATCTTACCGATACCCCCAGTAAACAAAGCCACAAAATAAAAAGTGCCGCCCACACAAGCTGCCCGGGGCTTATCTTTTTTTCTTCCTCCCAAAAACGCAGTTCTCCCTCGTAACATCTGGCTTCCATGGCATAGAAGGTATCATTTGCCCGCTTCAGCGAGAGAAAAAATATATTGGTCATGGCGGAAGCGAAACTGCGGCACGCCCTCGAAAAGTCCGCGTCACCCAGACGGGAAATCTGCGCCCGCCGCATATTACCGTATAGCGCAAACAATAAAAAAATATAACGATAAATCAAGTACATCAGCTCCAAAATGAGCTTCGGTACCCGCATTTTTGCCATTACGGCAATCAGCTCATCCGCCCTTGTGGACAGATGCAGCATCTGCAAAGCACTGACTCCCGCAAGCACTCTTAAGCACAAAGCTCCGGCAGATAAAATCTTGGCTCCGGATGTGGACAGCCAGGCAAAGCCCAGAAAAAAAGAATATTCCCCCCGAGACAGTCCCGTAAAATCAAAGATAAGCGCCGGCATACCGGTCAAAATAAAACCGAGAGGTATAGCCATACTCTTGAGGTAAAGCTTAAAGGGCAGCCTTCCCGGCACAAGGCTGATATACGCCATCCCCAGGATGATGCTGCAGGATACGTAAACATGATCAAAACAAAGAGCAAGCACTATGCACAGCAAGGCAAATATAAGCTTAAATCCTGCATTCCATGAACGGATGCCGGAGCGCCTTGCCGCCTCGTCCATCCACATTTCTTCACTGCCTGTCAATCCCCCGTCATTCCTGCTCATCATCTTTCTCCCAACAAAAAAAGCTGTTCCCGAAGGTACAGCCTCTTTTCACACACAAAAATAAAAGCTCGACACAAATAAGCCCTTATCCGTACCTCCCAAAACCGAGGAGTTTTGCATATAACATATACGCAGTACCTTATCCGGACAAATGTATTCTGGCTCAAATATCATCGCATCCCGGCACCTTCCCGAATCCCTTCAGTGGCAATACACCAAGATACTCCATTATTACAGCAGCGGCTCTGCGCAGGATTTACACCTGACTTCCTGTATCCCGAAGGACACAAAATCTGCCCGAACGCCCTATGAAATTGCTCTTACTATAGCACAATTAAGTCCCGCTTTCCAGTGCTTTTTCAGCTATTGTATAAATGCGGGGCAAAAACAAATTGCTGCTGTAGCTGTTGATAATTTTCGATGCTCTCTCCACCGCAGTCTGAAAGTCTGAGGGCAAAAAACGGTCTGTTCCGAAAACCAACACCTCGAAGCGCATCCCCACATATTCCATCCCGTAACCGGTTTCCCTGCATCCGTTACGCAGATAAAAATGCTTGCGTGTCAAACGCTGCCCATAATTTTCCGCCGCCTCATCAAGCTCTTCCAAATCCAAAACAAGCTGATAAGCGCCGTATTCTTCCCTCAAATGCCGCAAAATGGCGGAACCGTAGCCGAGGGAACGCTTATCCGCCGTCACCGCAAAGAAGTATATATATGCCGAAAGCTCTCCCCGAAAGACCAGATAAAAGGCAACAAAGGCACTGTCGTCATACACTGCCATAAAATCCGTTTCCTGATGAGCAGCCATGGCAAGCATATCTTCCACCCTAAGCCTTTCATTCTCCGGAAAAGCCTCGGCATTTAAAGTGCATAGCTTGTCCATATCTGCAAAAAGCCCGGTAATCCTTACGGTTCTCAAATACATCTTTTCGTTTCTACGCCTCCAATAAAAATTCGCTCATGATACGATTGCTTAAATCAAAGCCCGCTTCCGTCAAATACAGATAGGGCTGTTTGTATTCCAAAAACTTCAGCAGCAGATTGCGGTTAATCGCCTTTTCAAATACCTTAAACATATTCACACCGAATTTCTCATAAAACTCGCTGCCGGACACCCCTTTCGTCAGGCGCAGCCCCAAAAACATAAACTCTTCCATACGAGCCTTTTCGCTCAGTTCTTCCACCTCCTGGTAAAGGGGCGTCAAATCCTTGGTAAAATTGATTTTCATATAGGCGGACAAATCCTTTTCCACGTGGAAGCGTCTGCCCATCAGCATACTGGAGGCTCCCAGCCCCAGCCCCAGATACTCCACTCCTGTCCAATAGCCTATGTTGTGCCTGCATTCCCTTCCCTTTTTGGCATAATTGCTTATCTCATATCTGGTATAGCCGTGCTGTGCCAGATATTCCTTGGTAAACCTATACATCTGCCTGTCCGTTTCCTCACCGGGCAAATGCTTCTTCCCCGTTTCTGTTGAAAAAAAAGCATGGAAGGGCGTCCCCTCCTCCAAAATCAGGGAATAGGCGGATATATGCTCGGGCTTTAGCATCACCACTTTTTTTAAGGTGGTTTTCCAGCTTTGCATCGTCTGCCCCGGTATGGCGCTCATCAAATCAATATTGACATTATCAAAGCCCGCCTCTCTTACCTTTTGATAACTGTCCAGAAAATCATCGTAGCTGTGCATCCGCCCCAAAAGGCGCAGCTCTCTGTCATCCGTACTCTGCAGCCCCAGGCTGATGCGGTTAATGCCCGACTGCTTGTAGTAGCCGAGTTTATCCGCACTCAGACTGCCGGGGTTACATTCTATGCTGATTTCCGCAGAAGCCTCCACCAAAAAATTTTCATAAACGGCGCTCATAATATTGGAAATGTGACTTCCCCGCAAAATGGAAGGCGTGCCCCCGCCGATGAACACGGTGCTCACATAGTATTCTTTATAAAACTCTCCCTGCGCTCTGATTTCCCTTACCAGCTGTTCCACATAGTCCTTGTGCTCGGAAGCACTCGCCGGCGCCGAAAGGAAATCGCAGTATTTGCATTTTTTAACACAAAACGGGATATGAATATACAGCTCCAGCTTTTTTTTCATTATCCTGACCTTTCCGTTCTATTCCTCGTCCAGCTTCAACACACTCATAAACGCCTTTTGCGGCACCTCTACATTGCCCACCTGGCGCATGCGTTTCTTTCCTTCTTTCTGCTTTTCCAAAAGCTTTCTCTTTCGGCTGATATCTCCGCCGTAACACTTTGCCAACACGTCCTTGCGCATGGCTTTAACGGTTTCTCTGGCAATGACCTTGCCCCCCACCGCCGCCTGTATCGGTATCTCGAACAAATGCCTCGGTATCTCGTCTTTGAGCTTTTCACACATCCTGCGCCCCCGCTCATAGGCGGAATCCGCATGCACAATAAAGGACAGAGCATCCACCTGCTCCTTATTGATGAGAATATCCAGTTTGCAAAGCTTGGACTCCACGTAACCCTTCAAATCATAATCAAGGGAGGCATAGCCCCGTGACCTGGATTTCAATGCGTCAAAAAAGTCATAGATAATCTCGTTCAGCGGCAAATCATATTTGACCAGCGCCCTGTTTTCCTCGATATACTCCATGCTGACATAGTTTCCTCTCCGTTCCTGACACAGGGTCATAATGGCTCCCACAAATTCCTTGGTCACCATAATTTCCGCCGCCACAATCGGCTCCTCCATATGCGCTATCTCGCTGGGATCCGGCAGATTGGAAGGATTGGTCAGCCTGATCATCTCCCCGCTTGTTTTATACACCTGATATACAACGCTGGGAGCCGTCGTCACCAGATCCAGATTATATTCTCTTTCCAGCCTTTCCTGAATAATCTCCAAATGTAAAAGTCCCAAAAAGCCGCAGCGGAAACCGAAGCCCAAAGCCAGAGAGGTTTCCGGTTCGTAAAACAGAGATGCATCATTGAGCTGCAGTTTTTCCAAAGCGTCCCGCAGATCATTGTACTTGGCGCCGTCCGCCGGGTACAAACCGCAGTACACCATCGGAGTAACCTTCTTATAACCCGGCAGCGCCTGCGGGCACGGTCTGTCCGCAAGCGTAACGGTATCGCCCACTCGGGTGTCCTTTACATTTTTAATGCTTGCCGTAATATAACCCACCATACCGGCATGCAGCTCCTCACACTGGATGAACTGCCCTGCGCCGAAATAACCGACTTCCACCACGGTTTCCTTGGCGCCCGTCGCCATCATGTGGATCATATCGCCCTTTTTGACCCTGCCTTCTTTGACCCGCACAAAAACGATAACCCCTCTGTAGGAATCATACAGGGAGTCAAAAATCAGAGCCTGCAGGGGAGCCTCGGGATTTCCCCCGGGCGCCGGAATCCGTTTTACAATGGCCTCCAGCACCTCTTCGATATTCAGTCCCATCTTTGCCGATATCCTCGGCGCATCCACGGCTTCAATGCCGATAATATCCTCTATTTCCTGCACCACATAGTCCGGATTGGCGCTGGGCAAATCAATTTTATTGATAACCGGAAACACCTCCAAATCATGGTCCAGAGCCAAATACACATTGGCAAGGGTCTGCGCCTCGATGCCCTGTGCCGCATCCACCACCAAAATAGCACCGTCACAGGCTGCCAAAGACCTGGACACCTCGTAATTAAAATCCACATGTCCCGGCGTATCAATCAAATTAAAGATGTACTCCTCGCCATCCTGCGCCTTGTACACCGTCCTGACCGCCTGGGATTTAATGGTAATGCCCCGCTCCCTCTCCAGTTCCATATTATCGAGAACCTGCGCCTGCATCTCCCTGCTGGTCAGAAGCCCCGTTTTCTCAATGATTCTGTCTGCCAAAGTCGATTTGCCGTGGTCAATGTGGGCTATAATACAAAAATTTCTTATTTTCTTCTGGTCGATAACCGCCATACCTTACCTCTTCACCTTTTCTTACTGCCTTATTATGATACCATTGATAGCGTCTTTTATCAATGTCAATTCGGGAAGCGCAAATAAAAATCCATGGAACATCTTGACATTCCCCTCTGTATCCCATAGAATATACAAGTATGTTTACATTGAACTGTCCGTGTCCAGACTTCGATGCTAACGCACTTTAAATGCAAAGTATGTTAATGGAGGTAAGAAAGTTGGCTAATATTAAATCTGCTAAGAAAAGAGCTGAGCTTGCTGCTGTCAGAACCGAAAGAAATAAAGCGATTAAGTCCAAGGTAAAGACCGCAATCAAGAAGGTTGAGGCAGCCATCAGCGCGGCTGATAAGACTCTTGCTGTCGCAAACCTGAAGGCAGCCGTAGTGGAAATCAGCAAAGCAGCTTCTAAAGGTATTTACCATAAGAACAATGCTGCCCGCAAGGTTTCCAAATTGTCAAAGTCTGTAAACAATATACAGTAATTCATCTGCAAGAGTAAGAGCACGATTTCCCGTCAGAATCGTGCTTTTTTATTGTTCTCCATACAAAAGTCCGCCGGACCGGCCGACGGACAAAGCACTTATCTTTCCATATTCAGAAACTTGGTCAGTTCCGGCTTCCACAAAAGGTTTACCGTGCCGATGGGGCCGTTTCTTTGTTTGGCAATAATCACCTCCGCCTCATTCGGGCGCTCCGTATCCTTGTGGTAATAATCATCCCTGTACAAAAACATCACAATGTCCGCATCCTGCTCGATAGCGCCGGATTCACGCAGATCCGAAAGCATAGGTCTGTGATCCGTTCTGGTTTCGCAGGCACGGGAAAGCTGGGACAGCGCCACCACCGGCGCCCCCATTTCCCTCGCCAGAGCCTTTAAGCCTCTGGAAATCTCTGAAATCTCCTGCTGTCTGTTGTCGTTTTTCTTGCCGCTGCCGGACATCAGCTGCAAATAGTCGATAATAATAAGGCTCAAGCCCTTCTCCAGCTTCATCTTTCTGCACTTGCTGCGCAGCTCATTTAAACTGATGCCGGGCGTATCGTCAATAATCAGCGACGACTCCCCCACGCCGGTCACGCCGTATACCAGATTTTCCCAATCATGGTCGCTTAGGTTTCCCACCCGCAGCTTTTGCGAATCAATGCCCGTTTCCATGGCTATCAGGCGGTTGACCAGCTGCTCCTTACTCATTTCCAGTGAAAATATAATACAGGGAAGCCGCTTTTTCATTGCTACATGCTGTACCACGTTCAGGACAAAAGCGGTCTTACCCATGGAAGGCCTCGCCGCAATCAGCACCAAATCCGAAGGCTGAAAACCGCTGGTTTTATAATCCAAATCCAAAAATCCCGTAGGCACGCCGGTGATGCTTTCCTTGGTTCGGCTGGCCTTATCTATCATTTCAAATACATTCTCCGCCACCACGGAAATGGGGGTAAACTCCGAACTGCTCTTTGCCTGCAGAAGGCCGAAAATGTCTTTTTCCGTTTTCGCCAGAATATCCTCCAGCTCCTCCTTGCCGGCATAACAGATATTGGTAATCTCTTCGTTAATCTGTATCAGCCTGCGCAGGACGGACTTCTCTTTCACAATAGTGGCATATGCCCGAATATTGGCGGAAGTCAGCACGGCATTGACAATATCTCGCAAAAATGCAATGGAACTGACCTGGGGCGGCACATCCTTTTCCCGCAGTTTGTTCTGCAACACCACCAGATCTACATCCTGCCCCTCGTTATACAAGGTGCTGATGCACTCAAAAATCACGGCATGCTGCTTGGAATAAAAATCCTCCGCCTGCAACAGTTCAATCGCCGTTGCAATCGCAGCCCTGTTGACAATCATGGAGCCCAGCACAGACTGCTCCGCCTCTATGCTGTGGGGCAATACCCGCTTTAACAGCCCTTCTTCCATCTTCTTCTCCCGAATCTTACTCTTGTACTACATCGACCTTCAGCTTCGCCTGCACCTGCGGATGCAGCTTAATGCCTACCTGATGGGTGCCGAAGGTCTTGATGGCGTCCTCCGTCACGATTTTCTTCTTGTCCACCTCGATACCCAGCTGCTCGGTAATGGCCTGATGAATCTCCTTGGTTGATACGGAGCCGTAGGTTCTGCCGTCCTTTCCCGCCTTGATACTTACGGATATGCTGCTCTCGGCAAACTTTTCCGCCAACTCCTTCGCCGCCGCCAGCTTTTCCGCCGCCAGCTTCTCTTCATTTGCCTTCTGCAGCTTTAAGGTGTTCAAATTGGCAGGAGTAGCCTCCACCCCCAGCTTCTTGGGCAAAAGGAAGTTTCTGGCATAACCCTCGCTTGCCTCCACAACTTCTCCCTTCTTGCCCAGGCTTTTCACATCTTCCAACAATACGATTTTCATATTATATATCACCTTTCTCTATCATATCCTTCAGTACGCTCTTTAAGTTTTCCCTGGCCTCTTCCACGCTGCCTTCTTTTAACTGTGCTCCCGCCACGGTTCTGTGACCGCCGCCGCCCATTCTTTCCATCACCAGCTGCACATTGACCTCATCGATGCTTCTGGCGCTGATGTACAGCACATCTTTATAAGGGGTAATCACAAAGCTTGCCTTAATGCCCACAATCCCCAGCAGCTCGTTTGCCGCCTGGGCTCCCACCACCGTAGGGCTTTCCACCTTCGGCTCATCGCAGACACTGATGGCATAATACTGCATATAGACCTCCGCCGCATTGATGGCGCGGGCCTTTGCCTGGTAATTGTCCAGCTTATCTCTGAAAAGCTTACGCACTCTGGTCACATCCGCCCCCTTGCGCTTTAAGAACACTGCCGCCTCAAAGGTTCTGACACCGGTCTGGTTCGTAAAGTTCAAGGTATCAATGACAATGCCCGCATACATGGCATCCGCCTCCGCCTGCCGCAGCTTGATGTCGTCGCTGATGTACTGGACGATTTCCGCCACCATTTCACAGGCACTGCTGGCATAAGGCTCCACATAGGACAAGACCGCATTTTCAATAATCTCGCTGCTCTGTCTGTGGTGATCTAAAACCACAATGGTCTTTACACTCTGCAAAAGCTCCGGCACCTCCGTAATGCTCGGTCTGTTGACGTCCACCACCACCAGCATCGTATTCTCATCCACTAAAGGCTTGATTTTATCCGCCGTCAGGAAAATATCCTCCGGATAATCCCCGTTGGTAAACATTTCCATCAGAGGCTTTAAAGAGGCGTTGATATTGCCCACGGCAATATGCGCCTTTTTATTAAAATGGGTGGCAATGCTCCAGATTCCCACGGAAGAACCCAAAACGTCAATATCCATATTTTTATGCCCCATGATGATTACTCTGTCGCTGCCTGCCAGAAGTTCCCGCAGCGCATGAGCCTTAACTCTTGCCTTAACTCTGGTATTCTTCTCCACCGTCTTGGACTTGCCGCCGAAGTAACGCACCGCCTCCTGGTTTTTTACCACCGCCTGATC
>JBGZHY010000019.1:0-3688 GCA_041848045.1 Lachnospiraceae bacterium | reverse complement strand
GGGCAAAACGTGAAGCTCAAATACAAACAAATCTCTACAATCAGCAAAAAGAAAAGGTATCTGTCTGCTTTTCTCCTCTTGCTCGTATTCCTTTGGAAGAAGCCAGACTCTTTAACGTCGGATATCTGTTCTTACAGCAAATCTGCAGCGAATTAAAACTGGATAACCTTTGCAGAAATATCCGTAATCGTCATAAGTTCACCTACGATTTCCATGCTATCCTTACGGATTTGATTTATTCCAGAATCCTTTCTCCTTCCAGCAAACTCAGCAGCTATGCCTACTGCAAATCTTTGCCGGAACCCCCGAAGTATTCTCTTCAGAATCTTTATCGCTCTCTTTCTGTCCTTGCACAAGAGTCCGACTATATACAGGAGGAACTATACAAAAACTCTAACTTCGTTCATCCTCGCAACTCAAGAATCCTTTACTACGATTGTACGAACTATTATTTCGAAATCGAATCAGAAGATGAAATGAAAAAGTATGGAAAAAGTAAAGAACACCGCCCCAACCCTATCGTAACCATGGGACTCTTCATGGATGCCGATGGTATTCCTTTGGTTTTTGATCTTTTTCCCGGAAATCAGAATGAACAGCTTACTCTCAAGCCTCTGGAATCCAAAGTCATACGTGATTTTGGATGCAGCGAATTCATCTTCTGTTCGGATGCCGGTTTGGGCAGTCAACATAACCGTTTCCTTAACAGCTTCGGTAACAGAGCCTACGTCATCACATACTCCTTAAAAAAGATGAAACGACAAGAGCGTGAGATGGCTCTTCTTCCCACCCGGTTCCGAATTCCCGGTTCCCATCAACTAATCGATCTGCGGACACTGGACGAATCGGATCCGGAAGTATATAACACCGTCTACTATAAAGAGTATCCGATAGTTACCGGAGATATGGATAAAACGGTAATCATCACATACTCCCCAAAATACAAAGCTTACCAACAAAAAATCCGCGAAAGGCAGATACAAAGAGCTGTTAAAATGATGCAGACTCCCGGAAAGTCCGGAAAAGGAAAAAATCCCAATGACCCTGCTCGTTTTATACAAAAGACTTCCATCACAAACGATGGTGAAATCGCACAGAAGCATATTTATGAACTGGATGAAGAACTCATCCAGAAAGAGGCTATGTATGACGGATTCTATGCGGTTGTTACAAATCTGGAAGGAGATGTCAGAGAGATTATTAACATCAACAAGCGCCGTTGGGAGATGGAAGAAAGCTTCCGTATGATGAAATCCGAATTCGAAGCAAGACCCGTTTTTGTAAGACGTGAGGACAGAATAAAGGCACATTTTCTAACCTGTTATATAAGCCTTCTCGTATACCGTTTACTGGAGAAGAAACTGGGGGAGAAATTCACCTGTTCTCAGATTTTAGAAACCCTTAGAGGCATGAATGTAACACTGTTATCGAAAGATAGTGGTTACATTCCTTCCTATAAACGAACAGAACTGACAGATGCTTTACATCGTACCTTTGGTTTTCGAACGGATTATGAATTCATTTCCAAAGCGAACATGAGAGCCATCATCCGAGGAACAAAAGCAGCACAAACTCAAAAATAGCACATATCGATGCAAGGAAAAAAACAGCCACAATGCCGATAAATACCGGTGTTATGGCTGTTTTATCATTTTTCAAGTGTCAAAGATGGGTGCTTAAACAAAAACAAGCCTTCCTGCTTTGGCAGCCTGTCCTGTAAAAAAGAACCGAGAACGCCGCAGGGCGCTACCTCACTGAAAAAATCAATCACATCCCCCAGGGCGGAAATATCCGTGTCCGGACTTCTGCTGCACCAAACCTTGCGTCCCTGCTTTTCTATCCGAATCATTCCCAGCTCTGCATACTCTTTCAATTTCTTACGAAGAGTCGATTCATCAAAAAGCAGACGGGATGACAGCAGATCGTCTATTTCTGTGACCAGCTCCGCAAGGGTTTTCTTGATTTCCGCCCTATACAGAACATCAAAAAGAGCAAAATGCAGGGTAATGTCCCCGTCCGTAAAGCTCTTGGCCTTCCAGGCTTTATAAAAAGGATTTCTGCGGATGATTCGGCTGTCAAGGGACAGAAAAACATTCTTACCTTCAGCGCTCTGCTTAAAACGCATATAGTCCCCCAGCCAGCTCTCCAGTCTGCGCCGCTCATCATCATAGGAGCGCGGGCTTTTATGCTTATACTCCATTCTGCTTTTAAAGCCATATACATAAAATTCCCGCATATAGGCTCTGACTCTTTCAAAATTCTTAATGAGCTCATTGTATGCCACGGCTCCCCTCCTTTCCCGACCCGAAGCGCGGACAAATATACTTTGCTCCGACCAAGGGTATAATATGCCCATTTTATATGAGCAGCAATATCACATAGGATATGATTGCACATAAAACGGCTGCAATGCTCATCGCTACAAGACCTTTTAAGAATCCGATAAAATGAAATTTATAATTCCTATTTCCTTCGCAGTCCTCTGTTCCGGGCAGCACAAAGTATTTGCATGACAAAAGACAAATCAACAGCCAGTCCACAACAAGCAAATCAACGACATTCCAAGTCATGCAGATAATCCACAAATGGGCAAATATTTTCCAAAAAGACAGGCTTTGCCCCTGATATGCCGGGATTGCAAACGCAATCAGCAATCCAAACAGTATGATGAAAGCAGATGCCGCAAATATCATTCCTTGCCTTTTATGTTCTTTTGACGGTTCGGGAATATTTGCGACACTTCGTACATCTTCCGGATAGTCGTGTTCAATCGTAAACGGGAATACTCTGACAGATACGGATACCCCAAGCATCCAAAGCAAGGACCAGATAATCGACTCCGACAATATCACTTTAATATTCAACAATATCCCTCCTATTTCTGTATTTCCCTCTTATACTCCATAAGTTCCGATTATTCAACTTATATTATACTCCGAAATTTGACTTTGTAACACAAAATCCGTTAAGCCAAAGCAAGTCGGTTCTTTATTTTTAATGTGCCGATAAAATAACGGTCATATTCCCGCATCGGGAATATGACCGCTAGATGCTTCTTTTCCTGCTTTTGCGGCAAAAAAGTCAAATTACTTCTTTGCGTTAATCGCCGCCTGTGCTGGGACAGGCCTATAACGTACATTTATCACTCAAAGATTGCAGATGCTGTTTTTTTCCAATCGGAAGCGTCTTGCTTATATACCTCATTACCGTATACCGGATTCAAATACCAGATAAATGCTCCGTGATCAAAAACAATCTGATCAACGAAATTATCAATCACAGTATCAGGTATCTTAGCCTTGGCATCAAAGGCAGTCATCTTGATAAACTCAGAAAGGCTATCTATGCGTCTGTCCTTTGCGCCATTATCTTCCAATTCTAAAACCCGTTGTCTGCATTCATCATTTAATTTCTCTAAGTTTGAAATCTGATCTTCTAATTTCTTTTTCTTGCTTCGGAAGACTTCTCTGGAAATATCTCCTTCAGAACACATATCAACCAGATTGGCAAGCTGTCTGTTCAGCTTCTCAATCTGACGCTTCCTTATAGATTTGTTGTGGTCAATCATTTTTGTAACACCTGTGGCTAATTTTTTATGCTGTATATCGTGCCTCAAAAGGTGTACGATTCCCATTGTAGGAATGAGGTCGGATATGGTTATATTTGACATATGCGAATTGCTCGACTG
>JBGZHY010000018.1:0-13339 GCA_041848045.1 Lachnospiraceae bacterium | reverse complement strand
CTTTTAAACGGCAGGCGCATTGTTTTTTGCGGCGTCAACCGCCATGATTTCAGCAGTCTGCACGGCAGGGCGGTGAGCAGGGAAGAAACCCTGCAGGACATCATTACCATGAAGCAAAACAACATCAATGCCATCCGTACCAGCCACTACCCGAACCATTCGTATCTGTATGAGCTTTGTGATATTTACGGTCTGTATGTCATTGACGAAACGAATCTGGAAAGCCACGGCTCCTGGAGCACTTACGGGGAAACGGGGGATCTGGATTATATTGTGCCGAAGGACAATAAGGATTGGGAGCCGATGCTTTTGGACAGGGCAAAGTCCATGCTGGAACGGGATAAGAACCATCCGTCCATATTGATCTGGTCCTGCGGAAATGAATCCTTCGGCGGCAGCGTGATTAACGAGATGGCGAAGTATTTTAGAAACAGGGACTGCACAAGGCTGGTGCATTATGAGGGGCTGGCAAACGACAGGAGTTTTCCGGACAGCAGTGACATGGAAAGTCAGATGTATACCCCCGTTGCCGGTATCGAGCGTTTTTTGGCGGAGCATAAGGAAAAGCCGTTTATCTGCTGTGAATACAGTCACGCCATGGGCAATTCCTGCGGGGCAATGCATAAATATACGGATTTGAGCGAGCGGGAGCCTCGTTATCAAGGAGGCTTCATCTGGGACTATATCGACCAGAGCCTGAAGAAGAAGGACCGCTACGGCAGATATTTTGAGGCCTACGGCGGAGATTTCCATGACAGGCCTTGCGACTATCATTTCAGCGGAAACGGCATTGTATACGGAAAAGACAGGCTGCCTTCCCCGAAGATGCAGGAGGTCAAATTTAATTACCAAAGTCTGGTTCTGCAGGTGGACAGGGATAAGGTACATATTAAAAATAAGCATTTGTTTGTGGGAAGTCAGGATTTTGACTGCCTTGTGCGGGTGGAAAAGGAGGGAAGGAACCTGCTGGAAAAGAAGCTCTCCACGGCTGTGCCCCCTTTATCGGAGGCAAGCTATACATTGGATCTGCCGGAGTTTGCGCTGGGAGGAGAATATGTCATAACGGTTTCTTTTGTGCTGCGGGAGGATAGGCTTTGGGCAAAGGCGGGACATGAAATTGCCTTCGGACAGCATGTATTTTGTCAGGAGAAAGCACCGGTGCATCGGGCGGAGATAGGGACTGCAGGGGAACTTGTCCTGGTACAAAGTCCGCATAATATCGGCGTGAAGGGCGAGGATTTCCATGTGCTGTTTTCCGTATTGAACGGCGGCTTGGTGTCGTATTGCTACGGCGGCAGAGAAATGCTTGCCGGTATTCCGAAGCCGAATTTCTGGAGGGCGCCTACAGACAATGATACGGGCAATCTGATGCCGCAAAGGTATGCGCAGTGGAAGGCGGCAAGCTTGTATGCCACCCACAAATATGAGGAAGACGGACGGGTGAAGATAAAAGCGCCGCAGGTGGAGCAGCTGCAGGACAGGGTGAAGGTGAGCTTTACCTATTTCCTGCCGACTGCGCCGGGTTGCGAATGTGTATTGGCCTACGAGGTATATGGGGACGCTTCCGTGCGGGTCAGCCTGGATTATGCAGGAAATGCCGCTTTGCCGGCTTTGCCGGAATTTGGTGTTTTGTTTAAGCTGGATGCGGATTATGACAATCTGAGCTGGTACGGACTGGGGGAAAGCGAAACCTATGCGGACAGAAAGCGGGGAGCAAAGCTGTCCGTATACAGCAACAAGGTGGCGGATAATATGGCTGCCTATCTGGTTCCGCAGGAGTGCGGCAACAAGGAAGAGGTCAGGTATGCGAAGCTGACGGATATGCGGGGCAGAGGACTTTTGTTTGAAGCCGAGCAGACGGAGGGCTATATGAGCTTTTCGGCGCTGCCGTACACGCCTCAGCAGATGGAGGAGGCGATGCATGCCTATGAGTTGCCTCAGGTACAGCACAGTGTGGTCAGGGTGAACAAGGCGCTGATGGGGGTTGGCGGTGACGACAGCTGGGGAGCGAGGACCCATGAGGAATATTTGCTTCCTGCCGATAAGCCGCTGCATTTTTCCTTCCGCTTTCGGGGTATTTAGCGTATGAGAATCAGTGAGGTATTTTTACACGGCGGGGATTATAACCCGGAGCAGTGGCTGAAGAGAAAAGAAATTCTTGCCCGGGACATCGAGTATTTTAAAAAGGCGGGCATCAACACCGTTTCCATGGGGATGTTTTCCTGGTCGATGCTGGAGCCGGCAGAGGGACAATATGATTTTTCCTGGCTGGAGGAAAGAGTGGAGGCGCTGTATGCAAACGGTATTTCCACCATTCTTTCCACCCCCTCGGGGGCAAGACCGAAGTGGCTTGCGGACGCTTATCCGGAAGTGCTGCGGGTGCGCAGCGACAGGGGGCGCAATTTGTTCGGGGGCAGGCATAACCATTGTTACCATTCGCCGGTATACAGAGAAAAGGTCGGACAGATCAATGAGGCGCTTGCCAAAGCCTTCGGGCAAAGAAAGAGTGTGCGCCTGTGGCATATTTCCAATGAGTACGGGGGAGAATGTCATTGTCCCCTGTGCCAGGAAAAGTTTCGGGACTGGCTCCGGCAAAAATACGGGGATATCGAAAGGCTGAATGATGCCTGGAACACCATATTCTGGTCCCATCGTTATACGGATTTTGCGCAGGTGGAAAGTCCTTCGGAATACGGAGAGGATATGCTGCACGGTCTGAGTCTGGATTGGAAGCGTTTCGTAACGGACTCCACGCTTGACTTTATGAAGGCGGAGGTGGCTGCCATCCGCAAATATTCCGACAAGCTCGTAACGACCAATCTGATGTATGACTATAAGGGACTGGATTATAAGCGTTTTCGGGATGTTTGCGACATTGTGTCCTGGGACAATTATCCTGCCTGGCATAAAGGCAGGGTTTGCGACACGGCTCTGGACAGCGGATTTTTTCATGATTGGATACGCAGCATCAAGCAGGAGCCTTTTTTGCTGATGGAATCTTCTCCCTCCGCCACCAACTGGCAGCCTGTCAGTAAGCTGAAGCGTCCGGGCATCTTAAGGGCGCAGTCCTTCCAAGCCATTGCCCACGGATCCGACAGTGTGCTGTATTTCCAGCTGCGCAAGAGCCTTGGTGCCAGCGAGAAATTTCACGGCGCCGTGATTGACCACTATGGGGGAGAGGATACCCGGGTATTTCGGGAGGTTTGCGAGGTGGGAAGACTGCTGGAAGAAATCGGGGAGGCCTGCGGCAGCCGTGTTGAGGGTGAGGCGGCGATTTTGTACGACAGAGAAAACGAATGGGCGATGCAGCAGGCTCAGGGCCCCAGAAATATAGGCCTGCATTATAAAGAGCAGTTGTTGAAGCATTATCGGGGGCTGAAAAGCTTGGGGCTGAATGTGGACGTCATTTCCACGGAGCACGATTTGGAAGGCTACCGTCTTCTGGTACTGCCTATGGCATATATGTTTCCGCAGGGCTTTGCCGAAAAGCTGGAAAGCTATGTGCGAAAAGGGGGCACCCTGGTACTCGGCTATTGGAGCGGCATTGTGGATGAGAATGACCTCTGTTACCTGTACGGTACGCCCCATGGACTGGAGGAGGTGTTGGGACTGCGAAGCATGGAAATCGACGCCTTGTATGAGGGGGAGGAGAACCGTGTTTACGGGGAAGGATTTTTGAAAAAGGAGGGTTACCGCTGCAGCCATCTTTGTGATTTGGTAAAGCCGTTGGGAGCGGAGGTGCTTTTGCGTTACGCCGCGGACTTTTATCGGGACTATCCTGCCCTTTGCAGAAATTCTTACAAAGAGGGCAGAGCTTTTTATCTGTGTACGGATATGGAGGAGGATTTTTACCCGGATTTCTACAGCTGGCTGAATGAAGCGTATGGCTTATATGACGGAAAGCCCTTGCCTTTGGGAATAGAAATCAACCGCCGCCGCACAAAAACCTGCGAATATCTTTTTGTACAAAGTTTTCGAGAAGAGGATTTTGATTTTGAGGCGGGAGAGGGCTACAGGCTTGTGTACGGAGAGGCTGAGAAGCCTCTGGCTTATCTGGATTGCAGACTGTACCGCAAATCTTTACCATAAAAGAGAAAAATATTTAATTTTGCAAGTCTTTTGCAAATTTTCTTGACAAGAAGAAAGTCCTTGTTATAGAATTGCAAAAGACTTGCATTTTATTTGCGGGGGAATGGGGGAAATATGAGTTTATTCAGAAAATCTATGGGGATGGCGGCAGTTGTCCTTCTATCTGTCAGTATGGGAGCCTGCGGCTTTTTTTCGTCAGGAAAACAGGAGGGTGAGAGCACCCGAATTTCGACAGCGGCAGTTCTGCCAAGTTTAGCCGGAGAAGAATACGCACCGAAGGTGCACAACAAAATGCGTGCCTCTGCCGACACATCGGCAGACAGGCGAGATTCCGATATTGCGGAAACGGCGGAGGAAACAAGGGATTTAAAGGAGCCGGAGAAAGTGTATACAAAGCAGCCGGAAAGAGAAGCAGGTTTTGAACAACCTGCGCCGGAAAGTAAGACAGAGGCGCCGGATACGGAGCCTTCTGCAAAAACGCAGGAAGAAAGTAAAGCCGTGACCGGACGGGCAGTCCGTGGCGCTTCATCCTCCGGCGGCGCTTCCGTGCATACGGCACAGACTTTTGCACCGGAGAGTAAGGGGGCGGAACCTGCGCCCGGTATACCGGAAAGTAAAGCGGGGGAATCGGAACAGGAAGAGAGTAAGCCTAAGCTCCCTGAGGAAAGCAAGCCCTCCGAGGATAAGCTGCCCTTGCAGGAAGCCTATTTTGTGTTGAGCGAGCGGTGCGATGCCGGGGGTATCTTGCATTATCCCGCCGGAGAGAGGGTGTTTTTGGAGGATGCCGTATTGATTGGGCGTAAAGCAAACGGTGAAAATACCGGCAAGGCGCTGAAGGTTAAATGGACGGATTTATCCGGAGGGGAGGAGCTGCAAAAGGTGCAGGAGGGTGTACGGGGTCGCTATACCCTTGTGCTGGAAACGGAGGAAGATTTTATCTTGCAGGATGTAAATGACGGCAGGCTCCGTTTTGCCGTGCCGGTTCATATTGAGTAGCAAAAAATACAGGGGGAAGTATGCGAAAGAATACATACAGATTTATTGCCGGCGCTTTGCTGCCGATTCTTCTTTTGTCTGCCGTTTTGCAGACGGGGGATTTGCAGGTACAGGCGCAGAATGAGAAAGTATATGGGGTGGCGACGGCAAGCGATGCGTTGTCGGCATCAGAGAGGGAAGCCGAGAAGGAATACGCTTCCTCATTTTCTGCGAAAGAGCAGGAAAACAAGAAATGTCGGGTTATTGTGGAGCTGGAGGGAGATTCTTTATTAGATACGGCAGTGGAGAAACAGCTAAGCTATGCGGATTTGCCGGACAGTCTGGTAGAGGACAGAAAAGAGGAGCTTAAGTCCCGACAGGATGAGGTTTTGCATGTCTTAAAGGAGAAGGGACTTGAGGCGGATTTTACGGAAACGCGGCATTACGATACCGTTTTAAACGGCATTGCCTTCAGTCTGCAGGAGCAGGATATCCGGAAGGTGGAAGACACGGAGGGGGTCAAGAGGGTCTATGTGGCGCAGGAATACGAGCGCCCGCTTCTGCGTTCCTCCAAGGATATTGTAGGGGCGTTGTATGCCTGGGATACCTTAGGTTATAAGGGAGAAGGCACGGTGGTAGCGGTGATTGATTCCGGTATTCATACGGAGCATCGGGCTTTGCGCCTGGATGATGAAAGCCTGGCCAAGCTGCAAAGGCCGGAGGTGGAAGCCTTGATACAGGAGGGGCATTTGCGGGGCAGGTATTACAATGCCAAAATTCCTTACGGCTATAACTATTATGACAACAGCCACGGGCTGCGGGATGCCTACGGTGTTATGCACGGCATGCACGTTTCCGGTATTGTGGGAGCGAATGATAAAGAAAAGGGTATCCAAGGAGTGGCGCCGAATACGCAGATTTTGGCGATGAAAGTGTTTTCGGATGATTTGCGTTATCCTACAACCTTTACGGATGTGTGGCTGCAGGCGGTGGATGACGCTTTGACCCTGAAAGCCGATGTCATCAATATGAGCCTCGGAGCGGCGGCGGGGTTGTCCGTAGAGGACAGAGCCTATCCGGAAGTGGAGCTTATCCGCAAGGCAAGACAGGCGGGGGTCAATGTGGTGGTGGCGGCAGGCAATGATGCCGACATTTCTCACGGCAATTCCTATGATGTGCTGCCGCTGCAGGAAAACTATGATACGGCGGTTATTGCCAGTCCGGCTCTGCATGAGGATACGCTGGCGGTGGCTTCCATGGAGAACGGGAAGCAGAATGTGCACATCATCCGCTGGCAGGGGACGGACGGCACCTATGTACAGGAAGCGGTACATTTGTACGGGCAGACAGACAAGGAACAGGTGATAAAGGGAAAATTTACGGACCTTGGAAAAGGGGAAGAAAGCAAAATTCTGCAAAAGGATATCGAAAACCGAATTGCCATGCTGGAATTTCCGGCAAGGGGAGATATGCGCCAATATACCGAAAAGGTGCAGAAAATACTGGAATGTAAGCCCCTTGCTTTGATTCTGTACAATGATCGGGAGCTGGGGGATCAGCTTGGCAGCAATATTGATTTGCAGGGGGAGGCCGCTTCCTATACGGTTTTGCGTGCAAAACACGGCAGCTATCAAAAAATAACGGAAAGGGCGGCGCTTAATCCGGACAAGAACCTGGAGTTGGAAATACCGGGGACGATACAGGAAATAGACAATCCCCGGGCAGGGCGTATATCGGTCTTTTCTTCCTGGGGACCTGCGCCGGATCTGCGTATGAAGCCGGAAATCAGTGCGCCGGGAGGGAATATTTATTCTACGGCGGAAAACAATCGTTACAAAAACATGTCCGGCACTTCCATGGCGGCTCCCCAGGTATCCGCGGCGGCAGCCCTTATTCAACAGCACATTAAGGCAAAAAACATACAGACGGATAATGAAGCGGATTTTACCAAGCTTTTGCTGATGAATACGGCAGAGCCTTTGATCAATCCGGATTCCGAGGGCGGCAGCACGCCGTATTTCGTGCGGCAGCAGGGCAGCGGCGTGATGATGCTGGACAAGGCCTTGCAAACGGGTGTTGTGGTCAGGGCGAAGGGAACCAATGACGATAAAGCGGACGGAAAGCTGGAGCTTAAGGAGCTTTCCGCCAAAAGCTTTGATGTGGTTCTGGAGTTTGAAAATTTTTCGGATAAAGACAAGCAATATTATATCAGCACAACGGCCATGTACGAGCCGACAGAAAACGGGCGGCGAAGCAAAAGAAGCGCTCCCTTAGGCGGAGAGCAGGATGCGTTTTATGAAAGAGTGGAGGTAGCGGCAGGAACGAAGAAGAGCTATTCTTTCCATGTCAGCTATGAGGATGCCGCGGCTTTGCAGGAGAATCAATTTTTAGAGGGTTATATCAATATAGAAGATGCGGAGAGCATAGCCGATTTACATGTGCCTTTTTTGGGCTTTTACGGCGACTGGGACGCCCAAAGGGCGATAGACGCTTTTGTGATACCGGAGCTTAATACAGGCGGCAGGCAGGTACAGTTTTATGTCAATAAAGAGCTGAACGTGGCGTCTTCCGCCTTTGTCACCAAAAGGATGCTGCCATTGCCGCTGATAGACGGAAAGGTTTATTTTGCACCGGAGGGTCTTTATCATACGGAGCTGGCAAGCAGACTGGCGCCTCTCAGAAACATGGACAGTATAGAATATGCGGTGCTGGACGGTGAGAGCGGGGAAACGCTGCGGGTGCTTGGCATTTCTCA
Organism: Lachnospiraceae bacterium; assembly: GCA_041848045.1. Classification (GTDB taxonomy): domain Bacteria; phylum Bacillota; class Clostridia; order Lachnospirales; family Lachnospiraceae; genus CAKAHY01. Next base: position 5,520 of record JBGZHY010000018.1, on the reverse strand, counting down.
TTCCGTGCGCAAATTAAACCGCCTAAGCCGCAACAACACCTTCCGCCTGATGCCGGATTCGGTGTGGGACGGCAGGATAGACGGAAAGCTTGCGCAGGAGGGCAAAACCTATATCTACCAGATCAAAGCCAAGCTGAATACGGAAAAAGGCGGGGAACAGATTTACCGGTATCCCGTGGGCATAGACGGTACGGCGCCGTATTTTGTCGGGCAGGCATACCTAAGCGAAAGGGATGGCGGTCGTTTGAAAGACGTACACTGGAGGGCTGCCGATACGGGCAGCGGCATACAGGATGTGTATATCCAGTCCGTCAAATACGATAAAGGAACAGGGGATAGCTATACCGGAAGTCCGAAGTACGGCAAATACACGAAAATCCGCTTTGTAGAGGAGGAAAGCCTAAACGGCAAAGTGCTGCCGAAGGTGGTGGAAGGCAAGGTGGAGATTCCGCTGACGGAGGTGCCGACGGACGAGAGCAGCAGCGGCGAAGTTTTTGTATGCATAAACGGACACCGTAATCGGGAAGTCGAAATAAGCTGTCCGTATTTTGCGGATACCTCCCATATACAAATTGCCCTGAAAGATTATCTGAGCAATCGAAAAGCCGTGGAATTTCCGAGCGGAGTGCAGGAAAATTACCACAGCCTGCAATTTTTGAATTTTTATAACGCCATCCGCGACAATCAGGTAGAAATCACGGTAAACGGCGAGCGTCTGGAGCAGTACGCATACAGCACCACGGCATCCAAGGTGGAAATTCAAATGCATATTCCGAACATATCCAAGCATTTGAGCACCCTGTATGTCAAAAAATCCAGATATCGGACGGATTATATTCTGGACGGGGATAAGCCGAATTTTGACAACATGGAAAAGTATGGCTTCCGCTATGACAAGGACAGCCGAAACATATATTTTAAGCTGGAGCCCTTCGAGGGAAGCTGTGAGATCATTACCGGCTTTAAGGACGGCGAAATGCCGGAGTGGGACAAGTCGGAGTCTGTCCGTGTCGATTTATCCGCCGCAGGGCTTGAGCGTTTCAAGGAATACCGGCAGGACAAAGAAATTTTAAGCTTCGCGCCGGGAGAACAGAGCTTTTCCATGCCGGCGGGACGAATGAAGCTGCAGCTGACATATAAAGAGGGGGGCTACAAGGAAATAGACAAGCTTATCCTCAGGCAGAACGGAAGCGACAAGGTTTTGCGTTCGGGTGCCTATTTTGACTTGGAGGAGGGCAGAATTTCGGGCTACTCCAATTCTCCGTATGCTCTGCGCATATATGCGGATCTGCAGACCGACGTCGCTCTTATTATCCGGTACAAGGAGGCGGGAGATTCTCTCCTTCCGAAGGCGGCGCCTCTTGCCAGCCCTTCCGAAGCCAGTCCTTCCGATGCACAGGAAGCGCCTGGAGAAATCGAATTGCCGGAGGCGGGGAATACGGATCACGATGATGACAAGGATAAGGAAGTAGAGCTTTTGCCGGGAGAAACAGACGACAGCAATTATCTGTATCCGCTTATTTTTCTGACGCGTCCCGGTCTGCTGGAGGTTTTGAGCAGGCAAAACGTACAGGATGACAGGATAGAGGTCAAGGGCTTTGTGGGCAAGGTTAAACATAAGGACAGTATTGAAAAGCTCAGTATACAGGTTTTGGATGCCAAGGGAAATCCTCGCGGGGAAGCACTGGAGCTTAAGCCGGAAGAGTTGGAGAGAAAAGCCACACGCTATAAGGAAAAAGGAAAAACCTGGTATGCAGGTTATGCGTATCATTTTGACCGGGAAATCAAGATAGAGGATTATGCCGTCAGTATACAGGTTTCCGTCCTGACCAAGGCGGGAGAAAGGGCAAGCATCGTCAGACGGGTTCTGTACGATAAAGAGGAGCCGCAGCTGAACTATGAGGTTCTGGACAGAGATTTGGATTCGGATACGGCAAGCCTGCGCATCCGTGCCAGGGACAATTCCTTTAAGGTCAAGGTGTACCGGGGAGATTCTTTGCTGGGCAGTGTAGACCACTCCGCCCGCTCCTTGTTTACGGAAGGCGCCGAGTGGGAAAAGGAAATACAGATACCGTTGCAGGCGGGGCAGAATGAAATCCGCATCAGCGCCGTGGATTTGGCAAATCAAAAAATAGAGAGAAGCATATATATTTATCGGACGAGATAGGGGGTGCAGAGAAAGGATAAAAAAATTTCACAAGCTTAGCTTGCTCTATGGACATGAATATGATACCTTATGTAAGTAGAAAGATTTTTAAAGGGTTAACGGTTTCATATGAAAAAGGGTGTTCTGAGAGAAGCCTGCATTGAGAATGTAAGCCTGCTGCGGGAGTACATAGATGCAGGTGCGGACAGGATAGAGCTTTGCGACAATTTGGCGGCAGGAGGGACAACGGCGAGTTTCGGGGTTCTGGAATATGCACACACCTTTTGCCGCTACCGCAAAAGAGAACTGGCAGCCATTATCCGTGCAAGGGGCGGTGACTTTATATACCGCGACTTTGAGAAAAACATTATGATAAGGGATGCGAAAACAGCGGCGACACTGGGTATCGACAGGCTGGTTATCGGGGCACTGAATACGGATTTTGCACCGGATGTGTCCTATCTCGGGGAGTGGATAGCCGCCGCCCGCCGCATCAAGCCGGAGATAGGGCTGACTTTTCATATGGCTTTTGACCATATCGGCAAGGAAGAGAAGGACGAAAACAGGGCTTTACAAAAACGCATAGAAAGTATAGCTGTACTTGCCGGTTTGGGAATAGATACCGTTTTAGTCCACGGCAGCGACAGGAAAAATCCTGTTTTAGATAATGTACATTGCCTGCGCGCTTATGTGCAGGAAGCAAAGAAATACGGAATTTGCATTATGGCAGGCGGAGGCGTGCATCATCAGAATGTGGAAGCACTGCTTGCCTGCGTTCCGGGATTGCAGGCGGTACATGGAAGTAAAATTGTGGAATTGACAGAGTGATACGAGAGAGTGCAGGTGTATGATGACAAATGAAGAAATTTCTTTACAAACCAAGATGCAGTTATCCAAAGCATTGAAAGAAAGAATGCTGAGCAAAGGTCTGGATAAGGTAAAAATCAGTGATTTGATTCAGGATTGCGAGATAACCCGTTCCACCTTTTATTATCATTTCGGAGATATACCGGCATTATTGGAATGGACGATTGAACTGGAGATGCTTCCACTGGCTCAGAGGATCAGGGAGATTCATACCTGGCGGCAGGGCGTTGCTTTATTTATGGAGGCATTACAGATGCGCAAGGATTTTGTTTCCTGTATTTATTACAGTACCCGGCGCTTTGTGCTGGAGAAAGTGGTATATGAGCGGGTGCGCAAGGTCATTGAGAAGTTGGTCTTTAATATACCGACTTCGCTAAAAGTGGATAAGGTGCAGAGAGAATACATTATTGATTTTTATGCCAGAGCCTATATGGCAAGCGTTTTTGCATGGTTTGCCGGAGGTATGCAGGTGGAGCCGAAGGAAATGCTGGAATTGATCGACAGTACGGTGAGCGGAAGTCTTCAGTTTGCCGTAAATCGGGCAGCGAAGTTTTAGCTTATTTAGAATAAAGGACGGTGTGTGAGCGGATGAGCAGCATGAAAGATAAGATGCATACAGGGGACTTGTACTTGCCGGGAGATGCGGAGATTATAGCGGAACAGAGAAACTGCCTAGAGCTTTTGTATGATTTTAACAGAACCCGTCCTTCCCAAACGGACAAGAGGGAGGCTTTGCTGCGACGGATGTTTGCGCAGTTGGGAGAGCATTGTTATATTGAACCGCCTTTTCATGCGAATTTTGGCGGGAAGCATGTGCATTTCGGCGACTATGTATATGCCAATTTTAATTTAACCTGTGTGGATGATACCCACATTTATGTGGGAGAACGTACCATGATAGGGCCGAATGTGGTGCTGGCAACGGCGGGACATCCGATTTTGCCGCAGCTGCGGGAAAAGGCGTATCAGTTCAATATGCCGGTGCATATCGGCAGAAACTGCTGGCTGGGAGCCGGAGTAATTGTTCTTCCCGGCGTCAGCATAGGCGATAACAGCGTTATCGGGGCGGGAAGCGTGGTGAGTACGGATATACCGGCCAATGTTGTTGCCCTCGGAAGTCCTTGCAGGGTGTTGCGCCCGATCGGCGAAAGGGACAGGGAGCGATACTTTAGGGACAGAAAAATTCCATATGAGGATCTGGAAGAATAAAAGGAGATACAGATAAAGGGAAGGGCTTCGTCAAAAGAACCCTTCCCTTTTACCATGGCAGGCCTGCTTTAATAGCATCTGCCGCTGGCGCCGCAGGGCAGCACAAGCCCCGTAGCGCTTACGGACAAGCCCAGTTCATCCGCCTCCACATGAGGATTGCGGGCGCTTTTTACCAGCACCTCCAGCATATACTGCAAAACCCCTGCCTGCAAGCCGGTAGTATAGGAGTTGAGCAGGAAAAATAAGCTGTCCTCGCTCAACAGCTGCGCACACAAGGCGATTAAAGCATAAATATTTTCTTCGATTTTCCAAGTTTCCCCTTTGGGACCTCTGCCGTAAGAGGGCGGATCCATGATGACGGCATCATAGCGGCTGCCTCTTCGCAGTTCTCTTTCCACAAATTTCACACAGTCGTCCGTCAGCCAGCGAATGGGAGCCTCCTGCAGACCGGAGGAAAGGGCGTTTTCCTTTGCCCATGCCACCATGCCCTTGCTGGCGTCCACGTGGGTAACGGCAGCGCCTGCCTTGGCGCAGGCGAGGGTAGCCCCGCCGGTATAAGCAAAAAGGTTCAATACCCGAATGTCTTTCCTGCCTTCTTTGCGGGCGGAAGAAATCAGACGGGAGCACCAGTCCCAGTTGCTTGCCTGCTCCGGAAACACACCGGTATGCTTAAAGCTGAAGGGCTTTAAATGAAATCGTATTTTGCGGTCGCCGTAGGGACTTTGCACCTCGGGCGGCAATGCATAGTCGATGCTCCAGCTTTCCGGCAGCTTGAAAAATTCCCACTCTCCGCCGCCCCTGCTGCTTCTGTGGTAATGGGCGTTGCGGCGTTTCCAGCCCTCATGGTTCTTAGGTGTGTTCCATATAATTTGCGGATCGGGACGGATAAGCAGATAATCCCCCCAACGCTCCAGTTTTTCTCCTGCGGATGTATCCAGTATTTCATAATCCGACCAGTGATTGTCATTCCACATGGTATACCTCGCTCATTCTTTAATGTTTTGGTCTATACTGTAACATAAGCTCCCAGGGAAGACAAGGTTTTCTGTGAAAGGGGAGTGAACAATCATCGGCATATGGATAAGGCAGAAAAGGGGGAGCGCTTCGTAAACTTGAAATCCTTGCCGGGATTCGGTAGAATAGAGCCTATAGTCATGAAAGACTAACTATTAAAAGTCAACAGGAAAATTAGTTTTTTGAATAAAACATCATCAGATGTTTTAGATAGCCCGGAGGAAGGCTTAAGCCTCAATCAGTACCTTGAAAATCGCATGACAAACAGAGCATCTGAACAGGTG
>JBGZHY010000017.1:0-4740 GCA_041848045.1 Lachnospiraceae bacterium | reverse complement strand
TCTGGCTAAAGGCATATAGCTTTCCCAGCAAATCAAATTCCCCATAGAACCCCAGGGTGTTTCCATTACCGGAAAAAATTCCTTGTCCGCATCTCCCCATACCACCCTTTCACTGCCTGTGGGTTTTAACTTCCGATGGTTCATTCTGCTGCCGCAGGGAGCAATCATCATATTGGAATTGTACAAGGTGGCGCTTACGGCATCCCTTTCCGAATAACCGATGCTGAGGTAAACCTTATGCCTTGCCGCCGCTGCCGCAATCCGCCCCATCTCCTCCCCCTCCGCCAATAGGGAATTGTCGTAATAATGCTTCCAATCCGCCCTGCCGGCGGCATTTCTGCTTCCCACGCGGAATCCGTAGCTCATACCGTATGGATATCCGGGTATCAGCAGTTCCGGAAATACAATCAGCTCCGCTCCTTTTTTTGCACATTCCTCAATGAAGGAAAGTACCTTATCCACACACCTGTCCTTGTCAAACATCACAGGGGACGCCTGTACAAGGGCTATTTTACAATGATTTTTGCCAATCAACATCGCATAAACTCCTCACGCTTTCTTTTTTTTGCCATTATAACATCTTTTATAGGCTTATCGCCAGCAGATATACAAAACAGGGAACTTTATTGCCTGATACTCTCTTTTTTGTCCCTTAAAAAGTACATCCCTGCACTTCCAAAAGAACATTCCGCCGCTTGACATTTCCTAGTGTTTTAATATACTTTAAGCAAGAAATCAAAAAATTGCTAAGGAGGTTTTTATGTATCAGGCTTGGGAAGGTTTTCAGTCCGGCAAATGGCAGAAAAAAGTGGATGTGCATAATTTTATTCAAAAAAATTATACTCCCTACGATGGAGATGAAGCATTCTTGGCAGCACCCAGCGCCGCAACCGTAAAGCTGTGGGATATGGTCATGGAACTTTCCGCCAAGGAAAGACAGGCGGGCGGCGTGCTGGATATGGACACTTCGATTGTTTCCACGATTACCAGTCACGGTCCCGCTTACCTTGATCAGAATTTGGAAAAGATTGTCGGTTTTCAGACAGATAAACCCTTTAAGCGTTCTCTTCAGCCCTTCGGCGGCATCCGTATGTCCCAGCTTGCCTGTGAATCCTATGGTTACGAAGTAGAGCAGGAAGTGGTGGACATCTTCACCAAATACCGCAAGACCCACAATCAGGGTGTCTTTGATGTGTATACACCGGAAATGAAGGCGGCAAGAAAATCCGGCATCATCACCGGTCTGCCGGATGCTTACGGCAGAGGGCGTATCATCGGGGACTATCGTCGCGTGGCATTATATGGAATTGATTTCCTAATCAGGGACAAGCAGGAGCAGCTCGCCTACTCTTTGGAACGAATGACGGGCAAAAATATTCGCCTGCGGGAAGAGCTTGCCGAGCAAATCCGTGCCCTCCACGAACTGAAAGAACTGGGCAATATTTACGGCTTTGATATTTCTGAGCCTGCACGCAACGCCAAGGAGGCGATACAGTGGATGTATCTTGCTTATCTTGCCGCTGTCAAGCAGCAAAACGGCGCTGCCATGAGCCTTGGAAGAACCTCTACCTTTATCGACGTCTTTATCGAAAGAGATTTGCAAAAGGGCGTTTTAACGGAAGAAGAAGCCCAGGAACTGATTGATCATTTCATCATGAAGCTGCGCCTGGTAAAGTTTGCCCGCACACCGGAATACAATCAGCTTTTCTCCGGCGATCCGACCTGGGTGACGGAATCCATCGCCGGTATGGGGTCTGACGGCAGACATATGGTAACCAAAACCTCCTTCCGTTACCTGCATACCTTGACCAACTTAGGCAGCTCTCCCGAGCCGAATTTAACCGTCCTTTGGTCACCTTCTCTGCCAACGGGCTTTAAACGTTACTGTGCAAAGATGTCCATCAACACCTCTTCCATCCAATATGAGAACGATGACATCATGCGCCCGGATCACGGTGATGATTACGCCATCGCCTGCTGTGTATCTTCTATGCGGGTAGGTAAAGAAATGCAGTTTTTCGGTGCCAGAGCCAACCTTGCCAAATGTCTGCTTTACGCCATCAACGGCGGCATGGACGAAAAGTCCCATGCCCAGGTAGGACCTCGCCTGCGCAAGGTGGAGGGGGACTATCTGGACTTTGAAGACGTGATGCTTAAGTTTGACGATATGATGGAATGGCTGGCAAAGCTGTATGTGAATACTTTAAATGTCATTCACTATATGCATGACAAATACGCTTATGAATCCCTGCAAATGGCCTTGCATGACAGGGACGTTACCCGCTTTTTTGCCACCGGTATTGCCGGGCTGTCCGTAGTGGCGGACTCCTTAAGCGCCATCAAGCACGCCAAAGTAAAGGTGGTACGGGATGAGGAGGGACTGGTATACGACTACCTCATTGAGGGAGATTTCCCTAAGTACGGCAATAACGATGACAGAGTGGATAAGCTGGCGGTGGATTTGGTTGAACGTTTTATGAACAAAATCAGAAAGCATCATGTATACCGTGAATCCATACCGACCATGTCCATTTTAACCATTACCTCCAATGTGGTTTACGGCAAAAAAACCGGCAACACGCCGGACGGCAGACGTTACGGCGAACCTTTCGCACCGGGCGCCAATCCGATGCACAGAAGGGATACCCACGGAGCTTTGGCTTCCCTGGCATCCGTATCCAAGCTTCCGTTTAATGATGCCCAGGACGGTATTTCCAATACCTTCTCCATCATTCCGGGAGCCTTGGGTAAAGACAGCCGGGTATTCAGCGGTGAACTGGACTTAGACGCACTTTTGCAGGAGGCGGAAAATGAGCAGTCATAAGGATGAAGCAGATATAGACGCTCTGGTAGATCTTTTGGACGCAAAGATGCGGCAGGGCTGCGGTCACATCAATGTATTGCAGGATACGGATACAGATTATCCCTGCACGGCTTGTCAGGTTCCGACCTTACAGGCGGCAGATGAGGATAGATAAATTTCAAGAAAGAAGGTACTTATATGGCAACGAATACACAAATCGACAACTTAGTGGCTATGCTGGACGGATATGCACAAAACGGCGGTCATCACCTGAACATCAACGTATTTTCCAAAGAAACCCTGCTGGATGCCCAGGCGCATCCGGAAAAATATCCTCAGCTGACCGTTCGGGTATCCGGCTATGCCGTAAACTTTAACAAGCTGACCACGGAGCAACAAAACGACGTTATTTCCAGAACCTTCCACGAGAAGATGTAAGGACATGCCGGGCAATATTCATTCTATTGAAACCTTCGGCACGGTGGACGGCCCCGGTATACGCTATGTCGTATTTCTGCAGGGCTGTCCTTTGCGTTGCCTGTACTGCCATAATCCCGACACCTGGGAAAGTAAAACGGCAAAGTCTATGTCTGCCGATGAAATTTTGGAGGATTTTTCCTCCTATGCCGCTTATTTAAAAAGCGGCGGCATTACCTGTACCGGTGGAGAGCCTTTGCTGCAAATAGATTTTGTTACGGAGCTTTTCGGCAAAGCCAAGGCTCGGGGCATTCACACCTGTCTGGATACCAGCGGCATTACCTTTCGCAGGGATAATCCCGAAATGCTGAAAGCCTTTGATGCTCTGCTTTCGGTTACGGATTTGGTACTGCTTGATATCAAGCACATCGACGAAGAAAAGCATCGCCGTTTAAGCGGCAGCTCCAATCGGAATGTACTGGATTTTGCCGGATATCTCTCCGATATCCGTAAGGACGTATGGATACGTCATGTAGTGGTTCCCCACATCAGCGATGACCCGAAGGATCTGCGGGATCTCGGCTATTTTCTGGGCGGGCTGCGCAATATCAAAGCTCTGGAAATTCTGCCCTACCACGATATGGGAAAAAGCAAATATCAGGCATTGGGACTGGCTTATCCTTTGGAGGATACCAAGCCCCTATCCTATGAAGATGCCGCCGCAGCCAAAGAAAGGGTACTGGGGGGCATTAAGGAAAGACTTCTGGAGGATCGAGTAGGAGGGAGTGACTAACTCCCGTCCTCTCACACCACCGTGTGCCAGACTGTCTAACGAATATCAGAAATGGTATAATTAACGATTGAATGACCTAGACGCTTTCACATACCCTTTATGTTCCGCACTATCTCTTAGTGAACAGTCATTATTCATATTTTCTGTCATTATAAGTCACTCCTCCTTTCCGGCCATACTTGGGACTCCTACTGCTTTGGTTCTGCACCTCTCGGATACTATGACCTCTGCTGACTTCTGTATGTTCAGCACAACCTTACAGTTGTGGTTACTCCTTTCAGATCATTCGCACAGACCTCCCTGAGTACCACACGTTTCTTCCTCTCCATCCATCTGCCACATCTATCCTGTATGATTCCGTTCAGTTATTGGGCTTCGACTTGTTATGCAGACTTACTCTCATACATGACCTCTTATGTGATTTCTGTTCGTCAGACCAGAGGTTTGTCCATGAGGTTAGTATTTTCCCTCATATCCAGCTTCCTTCAGATTCCACTTCACGGTGGACACCCTTGCTTTCGGCTATATCCTTCCCACTACTGGGTGGATTCGAAACTTTAACCCGTTAGCAACGTGCGCCGCCAGGTGCACAAAAAAACCTTGTTCCTTAAGCCGTGGCATCCGCCGCAGCCGGAACAAGGTTTTTGATGTTTAATTCTTAGAAAAATCCCTTCCTCGGATACTATATCACCGGAGGGGTAAATACTCTGGTTGCCAAATCCTTGTC
>JBGZHY010000016.1:0-3861 GCA_041848045.1 Lachnospiraceae bacterium | reverse complement strand
TCTTTAGATGAAATTATGCTTTTGATGGTGAAAGGAGAAAGAAATGAAAGGCTTGATTAAAAGTCATTATTATAACATAATATCAAACTTAAAGATATTATTGATATTTATACTTTTGGTAGGAATTTCTATTCTGATTTTTGGTGGGAGAAATGAAGTACCGCTATTTGTTTTTTTATGCATAAGCGTTATTGGCTTTCCATTTATAAGCTCTATTGGTCTAAGAAAAAATAGTAGCGGGAAGTGGAATCAATATATTTTGTCATTACCGGTAAAAAGATGCGAGATTATAAAAAGTGTGTTTATAACTCAATTAATTATAATTGTTATTGGGAATATATTGTCAATGGGCCTGTTTTTAGCGTCATTTGCACTTCATGGATTTGCATTCTATAGATATGTTGATGTTCTCTTATTGTTTTCATCTTCTATAGGAATCATCTTAATTATGAATGCAATCTTTTTGCCTATATCATATTTGGATTCGAATGACAGAACGGAAGTAATTAGCATTATAAGCCTATTGATTTCAATAGCAATTATGATTGGGTTAATAGCAGTGATAAATATTTTACTTGAAAAACCATCTGATGCACAGTTAATTTTTTTTGGTATAGGGAGCTTGCTTTTATCTAGTACGTTATTCTTATTGTCATATCTTTTAACAGTTAGAATTTATTCAAAGCAGGATTGTTGATAAGAGCGAATAAAAATTGAAACGGTCTCGAGCCTGTGAAAAAATCTCTGTAAATTAAGATCTTCTATGATAATTTAAGAATATAGCGGTCGACCCTCATTGATCGACCGCTATTTACTAAATAGCAGAAATATTGCTGCATGTCAATAGAACCGGGGAAAATGCCGGGCCGAGGTTATTCAATTCAACATCTCAATCCAACATCCTCTCTGAGAACATAATCATGAGTTTGCCTCGTACCTTTCCCCAGTTTCGGATCGGCATAGTCCATTTTTTGCTGATCTCAAATGTTGCCAAATATAGCGCCTTAAGCAATGCCTGAGCGCTCGGAAAAACGCTTCTCTGGCGATTCAGACGCCGGTATGAAGAATTCAGAGATTCGATGGCATTGGTTGTGTAGAACGCCGTTCTGACGTCCTTCGAGAACTTGAAAACAGGAGAAATGCCATCCCGGTTATCGTGCCAACGATTCATCGCATGCGGATAATGCTCCGGCCATTTTTCAGTGACCGCATCCAATCGTTCCGGTGCAGCTTTTTCATCAGCGGCCGTATAAATCGTTTTCTGGTCTTTTGCAAACGCCTTTTAATATAATAAATATATCATACAGAAAGCCATTTCTCTTTAGTTTGTCAACAGGTCCAATAATTTACACTCTCCGATTTTTTTAGACCGGCATATAAGGCGAGCGCATTAAGAATCTACCGCGGTTTTTTACCAATACCCTGCCTTCTTCGGCGCTGAGTACACCCCGCAAATATACTTTTTCTACCACACCCTTTATTTTTCTGCCCTCGAAAGGCGAATAGTCACAACGGCTGCGTTGCTGCTTTGCCTGAATAATTTTTTCTCTGCCGGGATTTAAGATAACCAAATCGGCATCGGAACCCTCGGCAATACAGCCTTTTTGCGGATATAAGCCGTATATTTTGGCGATATTTTCGGAGAGCAGAGCACAAAACTGCTCCTTGCTGATGCGCCCTCCGGCGACGCCCTCGGAGTATATCAGTTCTACGCGATTTTCCACCCCCGGCATTCCTCCGGGAATTTTGCGGAAATCATGCAGACCGAGCTTTTTCTGCTCTGTGGTAAAGGCGCAGTGGTCTGTGGCAATGGTTTGGATTTCTCCCTCTGCAAGGGCTTTCCACAGCACTTCGATATCCGCCTCGGTGCGCAGGGGAGGGGAAATCACATATTTGGCTCCCGCAAAATCGGGAAGCTCATAGACGTCCTTATGCAATATCAGATACTGGGGACAGGTTTCCGCAAATACGGTTTGTCCCCGCTTTCTGGCGGCACGGATTTCCTCCAAACCTTCGGCACAGGTCAGATGAACATTGATGAGAGGACAATCCACTTCCTCGCAAAAATGCAGAAGCCTGCCGATGGCCTCCGCCTCCGCCGCAGCCGGTCTGGTTTTATAGTGGGAGGATACTTCAGCCAGTTTTCCGGCGGCGGCATATTCCTCTCGCAGTCCCTGAATCAAACCGTCATTTTCGCAGTGCACGCCGGTAATGCCCCCCACTTCCTTTAAACGCCGTAACACTTCGTACAGGGTTTTGTCCTGCAGCATGATGTCATAGGTGGTATATACTTTAAAGGTGGGCAGCCCTTCCTCCATCATATTCAGGCATTGTTTTCTGACTTCTTCATTCCATTCGCTGATGGACATATGGTAGCCGTAATCACATGAACAGCCGAGGCTTGCTTTTTTGTGCCAGTTTTGCAGTGCTTCCATAAGGTCTTCTCCTGCATATTGGTTGGCAAAGTCGATGATGCAGGTGGTTCCGCCGCTGATGGCTGCCGCGGTGCCGGAGGCAAAGTCATCACAGGTGACGGTGCCCGCCACATGCAGATCAAAGTGGGTATGGGGGTCGATGAAACCCGGGAAAATGAGCTTTCCGGAGGCATCCTCTTTTTCCGGCGATACGGAAAGCCCTGCCAGATAAGCGGCCTCTTCCTGTTTTTCATCTTCGTAAAAAATTTTACGGATATGTTCACCCTCAATCAGAATGTCCCCGATTTTACTGCCGCGGGGGCTGACGATGGTGCCGTGTTGAATCAGCAGCATAAATATACCTCTTTTCTAAGGAAAAAGCATCGGGCATATACCGGATGCTTTTTACATGGTTTACAGCAACAAATACGGATAGTTTGTGTATACAGAGTCCACAATTTCCGCCAGGCGGAAGAAGAGCCTGTTATCACGCTGTCCGATGGTGTACGGAATTTCCTTTCCCGCCAGACGAACGAGAGCATCGCCCTTTTCGGAGGTAAATACAAAGCCGTCGTTCGTAGAATCCTGCATATCTTCTATGCTGGCAAAGAGCGTGAATTTATCTTTGTAAGGTGCGGAGGCGTAAGGACAGAAGGTTGCGCAGTTACCGCACTCGTTACACATATAATCCACATGGATAATCTGGTGCATATCTCTGCCGGGCACTTTCAGGGAGAAATTGGCTCGGTTCGGACATACATCTACACAGTTCTCACAGATATAATCGCAGCTTAAACAACGATGGTCTGCGGAAATTCCCGCAGGTGCATCTTCCAGATGCTGTTTCTTTTCGTAAACCTTCTCCTCCGTACTTTGGAATCTTAAGAGGGAGCCGATTTCTTCCCCGATGATGGCTTCACAGGCCAACTTGGCGTCCGCAATGGCCTTTACCGCCACAGAGGCGCCGTAAGCGCCGTCACCTGCGGCATAGATACCGGGAATGCTGGTTTCATTGGTATTCTTTTGCAGAACAGGCCTACCCTTTTCGTTGAGGGCAATGCCGTTCTTACGATAGAACTCCGTGTCAATCTGTTCGCCGATGGAGGCGATCAAGGTATCGCAAGGAAGTTTGACGATTTCTTCCGTTTCCGTCACGGAGCGGCGGCCGGAGGCATCATAGTCGGAAAGCACGGTTCTGCGGCAGATCAGCTCGGTTTCGCTCTGTTCCACAGGCGCCAGGAGCTCATGAAGAATAACACCCTCCGCCAAGGCCTCCACAAGCTCTTCCTCATCTGCCGGCATAAACTTTTTGGTGCGGCGATAGACGAGATAAACATTCTCCACACCTTCCGTGCGCTTGGCTGCTCTTGCAGTATCCATGGCGGTGTTTCCGGCGCCGATAACGATGACATTCTTACCCAGATTCATCTTGCCCTTGCTTCGGTTA
>JBGZHY010000015.1:0-3049 GCA_041848045.1 Lachnospiraceae bacterium | reverse complement strand
GTGTACGCTCCGATTTAACCCTTTCCATAGGTTTTTTGAAGCAGGGGCAGCTAAAAAAGGCGGCGCAGGTTCACATCGGAGAATTGCGCAATCTGGATATCGGCATTTTGCTGCCGGAGTAAAAAAGTGAATATGACAGGATATAAAGCGGCGGATATTCTGCCGCTTTTTGCGTTTTATATAATATAAGAGAAAAAACGGAGGATGTTTTGTGCTGTAAGCACAAAAACTCAGACAAGCATTGAAGTGTTTGTATATTGTGAAAAAACTATAAAAATCATAAAATAATATTTAATGTTGGAGTAAGGGTGTGTAATTATGAAAGGATTGTTTTATACAAAAAAGTTAAGGAGGAATTGCGTTATGTATGACTTAAAAGTAAAAAATGGCAGATTGGTCAGCGCCGACAGAGTTTTTGAAGCAGATATTTTAGTAAAAGACGGAAAATTCAAGGCTTTTGCAGAAGCAGGTTCCGAGATAGAAGCTAAAGCGTGCATAGATGCCGGAGGTAAATATATTTTTCCGGGCATCATTGACTGTCATGCACATATGAATGAACCGGGATTTGATTATAGAGAAGACTTTGAAACGGGATCCAGAGCAGCCGTTTCGGGTGGATGCACAACCTTGATCGATATGCCGCTGAATAACGATCCTTCTTTGCTGAACAAAGACATTTTGGCTAAAAAACTTGCTTGTGCAAGCCGGCATTCCGCAATCGATTTTGCTTTATGGGGAGGAATTGTAGGAGATTATGATGAACAGCCGGATTCCGTTAAATGTAATATACAGGATTTGAAAGATCTGCATGAAGGAGGGGTGGCGGCATTCAAGGGCTTTACCTGCCCCAACGGACATCTTTTCCCTACGGTGAACTTAGGACATATCAGGAAGGCCCTGGAAATTTTAAAACCTTACGGCGCCTTATGCGGGTTTCATTGCGAAGAGTACGGACAAGTGTTGGAAAGAGCGAAAGAGTATAAGTCTAAAAGCAACAGAACAAGGGAAGAAAAGATTTCGGACTTTTTGCAGGTGCATGATGTATGGGTGGAATATTCAGCCACCAAGAGTGTAATTGATATGTGCAGAGCAACAGGAGGGCGTGTACATATTTGCCATGTCAGTCATCCGATGGTAGCACAGGTTGTAAAAGAAGCTATTTACGAAGGACTGCCGGTTACAGGGGAAACATGCCCGCATTATCTGGCATTTTGTGATGAAGATTTATATGAAAAGGGAGCGCCGCTAAAATGTACGCCTCCTGTCAGAGAAAGAGCAGCAGCAGAGAAACTTTGGGATTATATTATGGATGGAACCTTATCCTGTGTAGGCAGCGATCATTCTCCTGCAGCGGATGAGGAAAAGGATAATCAAAGCAAGGATATCTGGCAGGCTTGGGGCGGATTGAACGCAATTCAATATGCTTTTCCTCTGCTTTTTGATATGGTTGTACATAAAAAAGGCTTAAGCCCTTGCCTAATCAGTAAGGTAATGGGAATAAATCCTGCTAAAATTTTCGGCTTGTACGGAAGAAAGGGGGCCTTTGAACTTGGCTTTGATGCGGATATGGTTATTGTGGATCCTGATAGAGAATGGAAATGTGAGCAGGAAAAACTCTTCACTAAAGGACATATTTCTTACTTAAACGGTGTTTCCGGAAAAGGCTTCCCGGTATATACCTTGATACGTGGAAAAATCGTGGCGCAGGATGGGAAATATAACGAAGATGCTATTGGTTACGGACAGTTTATCAAGCCGGTAAAATAAGATATTCAGGAGGGAGTAATGATGAGTAAGGACAATCAGGTAAAAAAAGAAGGGGATTCTTTGCTGCCGATACAAGATAAGGACAGAATTATGGGCTGGGGTTCTTATTTGATGCTTTGGCTCGGAGGCTGCATTTCCATCGGAACGCTGACGATGGGATCGGCGCAGTTGGATAAGGGCTTGAATCTCCTGCAGGTTTTTTTGGCGGTATTCTTAGGCTCTGTTTTATTGATTATCGGAATTTGTGCCAATGACCGTTTCAGTTATGACAGCGGAGCGCCTTATGCCGTGCAGCTAAAGAGTGCATATGGCACGAAAGGAAATATTGTTCCGGTTATGTTAAGAGGGTTGCCGGCAATTGTGTGGTACGGATTTCAAACATGGTTGGGCGGTGCGGCAATCAATCAGATTTCTATTGCTTTATTCGGATACGACAATATTGTATTGTGGTTCATTGTGTTTCAGATTCTGCATATCGTTCTGTCTGTAAAAGGCTTTCATGGCATTAAATGGGTAGAAAATATAGGCGGTGTGGTCATTGTTTCCGCCATGTTTTATATGCTGTACGTGTGTCTTACCCAATATGCTGATGTGATAGGAGATAAACTGATCAGAAGAGAGGGTACCTGGGGAATGCCTTTTATAGCGGCCATCATTGCTTTTTTCGGAAACAGTACGACGGTTATGCTGAATGCAGGAGATTACTCCCGAGAATTGAAAAAAGGATACGGGGTTGTAAAGCGTGGAATTGCCTATTTCATTTCTATGGTTCCCTCCACTGTTATGCTCGGTTTAATCGGAGCCATGGCATCTACCGCCACCGGAAAGGCAAATCCTATCAATGCCTTTGCCGATATGGTGCATAACAAGTTTTTGTTGATTGTAACCCTTGGATTCATTCTTTTTGCACAGCTTACCAACGCTGCGGCAATCACCAGACATCCTATCGTCATCGCAAGAACCGCTTGAAACACCGTCAAGTCCCCAATCAGACCGGCGCCCATGGAAAACGTTCCTATGGACACACAACCGCCCATAAAGCTTGCCGCATAGGAAAGCGGCTCCATAATTCTCTTTTCGGTAGGAAGCAAATCTTTATCTACTCCTGTCGCATATTTAGGATTTAATTCTTTGATATCTCGTATGGCACTCATTAAACTGCAAATCCCCTTTCTCCTTATCTTTGTTTAGCTACGAAGCGTCCGCGGGCTTTTTCGGAACATAAATTGCCGTTTTCCGCAATAATTTGTCCCCGCAGCATGGTCATCACCGGCATTCCCAT
>JBGZHY010000014.1:0-18318 GCA_041848045.1 Lachnospiraceae bacterium | reverse complement strand
TTGAAAATGGGGCTAATCGCATCCCAGTTATCGTACCAGCGTTTCATAGAATTTTGATATTTTGATGTCCATTTCTCTGTAACACGATCCAAAGCCTGGCGGGCTTTCTCTTCATCCGAAGCGTGATAAATGGTTTTTAGAATGGAAGTAAAAACGCCGCTGACAACCTTGCATACCGTATACGGAAGCCATGTACAGACCAAAAAGGCTGCTCCCTTTTCTTCGACGGACAGATTTACAAAGCATATTAAAGAGCTGGCGGAATCCCTCAAGGAAAATCAAAGGGCGCTTATGCTGATTGTCTACCAGTATGAAAAGACCTTGCAGAAAGAACATCATAAAAGCACCAGGTATGAGGAAGTGAAATATACCCTGGACCGGGCGCTCCGAAAGGGGCTGGAAATCTGGGAGCTTAATATGCGGTTTACACCGGAAGGAGTGGAATTGATATCGTATCAAAATATCACAAGGGAAGAGTAGAAGAAAGAGAGCTATCCTGTTGACAGAGGCTTTCGGTCATTGACGGCGTATCGAAACTGGGTTATACTGTCTGCTGCATCTGAAAGCTTAGGAGAGAATAGAAGATGAAAAATATAACATTTAGCGGAACACAACTGAAGATGATAGCTATTGCGGCAATGACCATAGATCACATAGCCTGGCTTTTATATCCGGGCTTTGTAAAGGAGCCTGTTCCGATATTCCTGCATATTATCGGAAGACTGACGGCTCCCATTATGTGGTATTTTATTGCGGAGGGCTGTTATTATTCCAGGGATATGCTGAAATACTTTCAGCGTTTATTTTTGTTTGCCTTGATTTCACATTTCGCCTTTTGTTTCGGTTTGGGTGTTCCTCTCCATTTGGGGACAGGCGGTATTTTTAATCGGACGAGTGTGATGTTTCCGCTGTCCTTATCCGTTTTACTGGTCTATATTTTTAAAAAGGAAAACATAAAAGACAGTGTAAAGCTTTTGGTGATAGCGGGATTTTGCCTGCTCACTTTTGTGGCGGACTGGTCCAGCATTGCTCTGATGATGCCGTTTTTTCTGTATCTGCACAGAGGCGATAAAAAGAGGCAGGTACTGGACTATATGATTTGGATTTCGGTTTATGTGGCGGTTTATGTCGTATTTGTTGACAGGGTTTACGGGGTACTGCAGTTTGCAACCCTGCTGTCCATCCCCTTGCTGCTGCGGTATAACGGAAAGGCCGGCGGCGGTAAAACGTCAAAATGGTTCTTCTATTATTATTACCCCGCTCACCTGGTGCTGATTGGTATATTGCGGGTGCTGATGTACGGGGACATATCCTTGACTTTGTAGGGACGGGTAAGGTTGTGTTTGGTTTTGAAGCCTGTGGAAAGGGATACAGGAATGAAGGTAGATATCGAAAAAGAGGGAAAAACGTATTATTTGCGTATTCATCACCGATTTTCTCGGGAAAGTACCGAAATTTGGCATTTGATTGCAGAAAATGAAGGTTTACGGAAATGGTTTCCGCAACTGAAAATCGAAGTGCGGGATGCAGAGAGAATCCTTGTGTTTGCAGAGGGGGATTTTCGGGAGGAGATGCGGATTCTTAGATTTGAGGAGAAGGTTTGCATTGCTTATCAATGGGACAGCGCAGAGGTTTCTTTTTGCCTGTATGCAGTTGACGAGGCGGAAACGGAACTGCTGTTTACAGAAAAAATCCCGGCGGATTTCGGCAATGCATTTGCGGATGCACAAAAGGATATGACGGGTTGGCTTGTGCAGAATGAATGTATAGATCGGCTTGCAAAGGAGAAGAATTTGCCGGATACGGAGGATTTAACAGAAAAATGGGAAGCTTTTGTAGGCGCCAATATAGCTGCATTATAGGTAAATGGAAAAGTAAAAGCAGCTCTTTTGCCCGATAAAAGAACTGCTTTCTCATCAATGATAAATTTTCTTGTTTTCATAGCGAGGCTCGGAGCTGAGTTGCACGCCGAGGCGCTTAAAGGTTTTGATGTCCACGTCCGAAAGCATGACGCTGGTGTGTACCTGGGCGCCTTTTAATTTGGGCAGCTGCTCCAGCGCCAGCTTTGCCTCTTCGTTACCGGCGGCGGATACGGAAAGGGCGATGAGCACTTCGTCGGTGTGGAGCCTCGGGTTATGACTGCCAAGATAAGTGGTTTTCAGCTTCTGTACCGGTTCGATAACATGCGGGGCAATCAGGTGCGCTCCGTCGTCAATACCCGCCAGGGTCTTGACCGCATTTAAGATAAGTGCGGCGCTGGCGCCAAGCAAATCGCTGGTTTTGCCGGTAACAATCCGACCGTCCGGCAGTTCCATGGCGGCGGCAGGAAGGGCGGTAACGTCTGCCTTTACCAAAGCGGCACTGACCACCTTTCTGTCCTCCGGGCTGATGCGAGCCTGCTTCATCAGCAGTTCGATTTTATACACCTCGTCGGCAAGGCATTCACTCTTGGCGAGGCGATTTAAAGAGGCGTAGTAGCGGCGAATGATTTCCTGCTTGCTTGCCTCCTTGCAGGCCTCGTCATCGGTGATGCATTTACCCGCCATATTTACCCCCATATCCGTAGGGGATTTATAAGGGCAGGTGCCGAAAATTTCTTCAAAAATGGCGGACAGAACCGGATAAATCTCAATATCACGGTTGTAGTTGACCGTTGTTTCTCCATAGGCTTCCAGGTGGAAGGGGTCTATCATATTGACGTCGTTCAAGTCGGCGGTTGCCGCTTCGTAGGCAAGGTTTACCGGGTGCTTAAGGGGAAGATTCCAAATCGGGAAGGTTTCAAATTTGGCATAGCCCGCTTTGATGCCCTGCTTATTTTCATGATAAAGCTGGGAAAGACAGGTTGCCATCTTGCCGCTGCCGGGGCCGGGAGCCGTAATAATGACGAGAGGTCTTCTGGTTTCGATATAATCGTTTTTGCCGTAGCCGTTCTCACTCACAATCAGCTTCACGTTGCTCGGATAGCCCTCAATGACATAATGTCTGTATACGCGGATGCCCAGACTTTCCAGTTTGGTTTTAAATTCATCCGCACTTCGCTGACCGGAGTATTGGGTAATGCAGACGCTGCCGACAAAAAGACCTTTATCCCGGAAGGACTGTATCAGACGAAGCACGTCCACATCATAGGTGATGCCCAAATCCCCCCGCACCTTGTTTTTTTCAATATCTCCGGCGGAGATAACCACTACGATTTCCGCCTGCTCCCGCAGCTGCAGCAGCATACGTAGCTTGGCATCCGGGGCAAATCCCGGCAGCACCCTGGAAGCGTGGAAATCATCAAAGAGCTTGCCGCCAAATTCCAGATAAAGCTTATCTCCGAATTGTGCGATGCGCTCTCTGATATGCTCAGACTGCATCTTCAGATACTGTTGATTGTCAAAACCGATTTTCATCAATATACCTCCCCATAACGTAAAGAAAGTTTAGATAAGCACCGCTTTGTGCTGACCTAAACCGAAACAAATAAATAAAGGCTTGCGCCCGACGTATAAAAAATATGTATTATATCTTAGCACATCTATGCTATAATGTGAATACATATTTTTGAATTTATGGAGGTTTTATGGATAGGCACATTCCCAGAGCGGGTGAATTCTATAAACATTTTAAAGATAAATTGTATCAGGTACTGACGGTGGCCAAGCACAGCGAAACGGGGGAGCATCTGGTCATATACCAGGCTTTATACGGGGATTTTAAGACCTATGCAAGACCCCTGGAGATGTTTATGTCCGAGGTGGACAGAGGCAAATATCCGGAGATCAGGCAGCATTATCGCTTCGAGCAGGTGCAGCCAAAGGGAGAGGATGCGGAGCTTTCTTATTATGAGGAACAAATGCCGGGGGCGGATTTGTTTGAGCAGGAGGAGGAAAGGGTCAGCGCACATTTGAATGCTTTTTTGGATGCCAAGGGGTATACCGCCAGAAAGCAGGTGCTTTTGCAGCATAAAACCCGTTTTTCCAAGCAGGAGTTGGACTGTGTGTATGAGATTTTGGACTTAAAGCCCTTTGGCGGCAACGAAAGGGCGCAGATAGCCGCCCTGGTGCAGTATCTGGATATGCAGGAGCAGTATGAGGGTGGAAGATTAAGGAAGTAGGCTGTCATGGCATTTGTAATAGAAGAGGAATTAAAAAAGCTGCCGGCTTTGCCGGGGGTATACCTGATGCAGGATGCAAAGGATGAAATCATCTATGTAGGGAAGGCTCTTTCCTTGAAAAACAGGGTAAGACAGTATTTTCAGTCAAGCAGAGATAAGAGCGCCAAAATACAGCAGATGATTGCCCGCATTGCCCGTTTTGAATACATTGTCACGGATTCGGAACTGGAAGCTCTGGTGCTGGAGAACAATTTAATCAAGGAGCACAGACCCCGCTACAATACCATGCTGCGGGATGACAAAACCTATCCCTACATCAAAGTGACGGTGAAAGAGGATTTTCCCAGAATCTTTATGACCCGTCGGCTGAAAAAGGATAAGGCGAAATATTACGGACCCTTTTCCAGCGCGCAGGCGGTCAAGCAGACTCTGGATTTGATATGTAAGGCGTTTAAAATCAGAACCTGTTCCCGAGTGCTGCCCAGGGACATCGGGAAGGCAAGACCCTGCTTAAACTACCATATTCACCAATGCGATGCCCCCTGCTATGCCTATGTGGATCAGGAAAAATATCTGGCGCAGGTGCGGCAGGCTCTGGATTTTTTAAACGGAAATGTTGAAGCTGTGATAGAGGAGGTCAGGGAGCGCATGCAGCAGTATTCGGCGCAGATGGAGTATGAAGAGGCGGCGAGGCAGCGGGATTTGCTGAATAGCCTTTTGCATGTGGCACAAAGACAAAAAATCAGCAGCGAAGGTCTGGAGGACAGGGACATCATCGCTTTGGCAAGGGATGAAAAGGAAGCCCTTATCCAGATTTTCTTCGTTCGGGAAGGGAAGATGGTGGGCAGGGAACACCATTATATACAGCTTGCCGTGGAGGAAGAAAAAGAGCATATCGTGGAAAGCTTTGTTAAACAGTTCTATGCCGGAACCCCTTTTTTGCCGGCGCAGATTTATTTGCAGTATGAATTGCCGGATGCGCAGATTATTGAAAGCTGGCTCAGCGCCAAAAAAAGCGCCAGGGTCAGACTGCTTGTACCAAAGAAGGGGGAAAAGGAAAGGCTGGTGGAGCTTGCCAGGAAGAATGCGGAGCTGATTCTTGCCAAGGACAGGGAAAAGCTGCAGAAAGAACAATTAAGGAGCAGGGGAGCCGTAAAGGAAATCGAAGAGCTTATCGGCGCCTTCGGGCTTGTGCGTATGGAGGCATACGATATCTCCAATATCAGCGGAGAGATGAGCGTCGGCTCCATGGTGGTATATGAAAACGGCAAAGCCAAACCTTCGGATTATCGAAAGTTCAGAATCAAGTCCGTGCAGGGAGCGGATGACTATGCTTCCTTACGGGAGGTATTGACCAGACGATTCAGGAAGGCTTTGGAAGAGGATGAACAGTTTGCCAAGCTGCCGGATCTGATTTTGATGGACGGCGGAAAGGGTCAGGTGAATGTCTGTCTGGAGGTTTTAAAGCAGCTGGGTCTTGGCATCAAGGTCTGCGGCATGGTTAAGGATGACAGGCACCGCACCAGAGGGCTGTACTACGAAAATCGGGAAATTTTGCCGGATACCCGTGGGGAGGGCTTTCATTTGCTGACTCGTATTCAGGACGAGGCTCACCGCTTTGCCGTGGAGTATCACAGAAGCCTGCGAACCAAAACCATGGTCAAATCCAGTTTGGACGACATCAAGGGTATAGGGCCGGTGCGCAGAAGGGCATTGATGAAACATTTCAAGGAAATCGAGAATATCAAAAAAGCGAGCATAGAAGAATTGGCGCAGGCAGCGGGGATGGACAAAAAATCGGCGGCAGCTGTTTATGCTTATTTTCATGCCGCCGAAGAGAAAGGATAAATATGTCGGATCAGTTTTCAAGAACCCGTCTTTTGCTGGGCAGGGAAGGAGTGGAAAGACTTGCCGGTGCAAGAGTGGCGGTTTTCGGTATCGGCGGCGTAGGGGGCTATGCCGTGGAGGCCTTGGCAAGGTCGGGAGTAGGGGCTTTGGACTTGATAGATGATGATAAGGTGTGCTTAAGCAATATCAACAGGCAGCTGGTGGCAACAAGAAAGAGCATAGGCAGGTACAAGGTGGATGTGATGGAGGAGCGGATTTTGGACATTTTTCCGCAATGCAGGGTGCAAACCTACAAATGCTTTTATTTGCCGGAAACCAGACATTTGTTTCGTTTTGAAGATTATGATTATGTCATTGATGCGGTGGATACCGTGACGGCAAAGCTGGCACTGGCGGAACAGGCACAGGAGGCGGGGACTCCCATTATCAGCTGTATGGGAGCGGGCAACAAGCTTGACCCTTGCGCTTTTACGGTAGGCGATATTTACAAAACCGAGGTCTGTCCCCTGGCCAGGGTAATGCGGCGGGAGCTTAAAAAAAGAGGCATCCGGCAGCTCAAGGTGGTGTATTCTAAAGAGGAAGCCCGTAAACCTTCGGAAGATTCGGCAGAAGGCTGTAAGAGCCCTTGCGTATGCCCGCCGGGAGCGGAAAGAAAGAGTACGGACAGACGGGCTGTACCGGGTTCGGTTTCCTTCGTTCCCGGTGCGGCGGGTTTAATTCTGGCGGGGGAGGTCATCAGGGACTTGACGGGAATATAAAAAAATGCTTGACAAAAACAATTAAATTGTATAAAATCAAATTGTTTCGAAATATTGGAAACTTCAGGCAGTGAATGTAGAAATAGATAACATGGAAAAGGAGATTAGTATGGCGGCAATACAATTAACAAGTGGAAATTTTGAGCAGGAAGTATTGAAGAGCGATGTGCCGGTATTGGTGGATTTTTGGGCACCTTGGTGCGGACCTTGTAAGATGGTGCTTCCGGTGGTGGAGTCTTTGGCGGAGCAGGCGGAGGGCTTTAAGGTATGCAAGGTGAATACGGATGAGAATCAGGATTTGGCAATGCGCTATAATGTCAATACCATCCCTACGCTGATTGTCTTTAAGGGCGGTGCGGAAGTGAACAGATCCGTAGGTCTGGTGAATAAGGATCAGATTTTGAATTTGCTGAAAGTATAAAAACGGCAGGGGGAAAGGCGATGAATGTATATGATATTGTCATAGTCGGCGCCGGTACGGCAGGGCTGTCGGCGGCGATATACGGAGTCCGTTCAGGGAAGAAGGTATTGGTCCTGGAGGCCCTGATTCACGGCGGGCAAATCATCAATACGCCGGAAATCGAAAACTATCCGGGCATTAAGAACATATCCGGATTTGCATTTGCCCAAGGACTTTACGAGCAGGCAGTGGAGCTGGGAGCGGAAGTCAGGTACGAGAAGGTGGAGCGTATTGAGAACAAAGAGGATATCAAGCTGGTGCACAGCACAAAGGAAAGCTACGGGGCTAAAGCGGTGATATTGGCAACCGGCGCAAAGAACCGTCCTTTGGGACTTCCTAAGGAGGAGCAGTTTGTGGGTTCGGGTATTTCCTATTGCGCAACCTGTGACGGGGCCTTTTTCAAAGGTAAGGCGGTTGCGGTAGCCGGCGGCGGCAATACGGCTTTGGAAGATGCCGGTTTTTTATCCAATTACTGCAGTAAGGTATATGTGATTCACCGTCGGGATGCCTTCAGAGCGGAAGAAGCGGTGGTGAACGCTGTGAAGAACAAGGAAAATGTAGAGTTTGTCCTGGACAGTACCATTCGGGAGCTGCTTGGTACAAAGGCTTTGGAGGGACTGGTGGTACAGAACAAGCATACGGGAGCAGAAAGAACTTTGGACGTATCCGGTCTGTTTGTTGCCATCGGGCAGATGCCGGAAAATGCCGGCTTTGCGGATGTGGTGGATTTGGACGCGGCAGGCTACATCATTGGCGGAGAAAATACCCACACCAGCGCCAAGGGTATTTTTGTGGCAGGCGATACAAGAACCAAGACAGTGCGCCAGCTGGCGACCGCAGCAAGCGACGGTGCGGTGGCGGCTTTGGCGGCGGCGGAATATCTGCTGCATCTCGGACAGTAAGCGAAGGACAGAGAAAAGAGGAAAAAGATGAATATATTTGATATTGTTGTAAAAGATACCCACGGGAAGGAAAGCAGCTTAAAGGAGCACGAGGGCAAGGTTCTGCTGATTGTCAATACGGCAACGGAGTGCGGATTTACGCCGCAATATGAGGATTTGCAGAGTCTGTACGAGCAGTACGGCAAGGAAGGCTTTGTGGTTTTGGATTTTCCTTGCGACCAGTTCGGACACCAGGCGCCGGGAAGCGACGAGGAGATTCGCAGCTTTTGTTCCGCCAGATTCGGCGTAAGCTTTCCGCAGTATGCAAAGACGGAAGTCAACGGAGAGAATGCCCATCCGCTTTTTGTATTGCTGAAGGAGGCAAAGGGCTTTGCAGGCTTTGATGCGGATGAGGAGAGATCTGCGTTTATGCATCAGCATTTGCTTAAGATTGACCCGCAGTATGAATCCAATGCGGACATCAAATGGAATTTCACCAAATTTTTGGTGGACAGAAAAGGGAATGTGGTACATCGTTTTGAGCCGGTGGCAGGCAAGGCGAAAATAGAAGCAAGAATAAAGGAGCTGCTGTAGGTGACGGATGATAAGTATGCGGCGCTGAAGCTGGAAAATCAGCTTTGTTTTCCGCTTTATGCCTGTTCTAAGGAGATAGTACGCAGATATAAACCCTTTTTGGATGAATTGGATTTAACCTATACCCAGTACATTGCCATGATGGTGATGTGGGACAATCATGAGTTGAGCGTGAAGGAGCTGGGAGATAAATTGTATTTGGATTCCGGCACCCTTACGCCTGTGTTGAAAAAGCTGGAAAGCAAAGGCTATGTGACCAGATGCCGTTCCAAGGAAGACGAGCGGGTGCTGCTGGTGGGCATCACGGCTTCCGGAATGGATTTAAAGGAAAAGGCTACCAGCATTCCGCCCAAAATGAGCCGCTGCCTGAATATCTGCAAAGAAGAATTTACGCAGCTGTATGAGCTTTTGTATAAGGTTTTGGGCAATATGGAAGCGGAAGAGGAATAAAGGAAAGCATTATGGTTTTGCCGCCATAGTGCTTTTTTGCATGAGAGAGAAGTAACATTTGTTACGGAAAAAAGTCCCTGTCCTTGCTATGATGAAGAAAAATCAATATATTTGCGGAGGAAAATAATGAGTGCATTTTTAGGACCGATTCACTACTGGTTATTCAAAAAGATACGATTTGAACAGGATTTGGGCAATGAGCTGGCGGCTTTGGCTATCGAAAAGCAGTATGCGCCGGAGGCTTTGGCACAGCTTGATCACATTTGCGGCAGCGTGGAAGAGGGAGAGCTGGAGGATTTGATTGACGGCGGCAATATACACGGATGGTTGCAGGAGCGGTTAAATATTGTGGAGGAGCGCCTGGCTTATATCGTGACAGCCGTTTTGGCAGAGGATGTAAGCAGGATGGAGGAAATCAGGGAGGCGGCGTATCGTTTCGGGTTGCGGCATAAATTTGCGGGAGAAAGTCCGCAGGAGGCCTACGGATATTTTGACAGCCTGATGTTAAACGGCATGCCTTGCGACAGGGTATTGCAGGCGGAGGAAAGAGAAGAGGGAATACAGGTACGTCAGGTGACGGATATTCACGAAAAATATTGGACGAAATATATGGGGGATGTAAAATATTATTATCTGATCCGGCAAAGTGTGGCGAAGGCTATGTTTGCGGACACGGCGGTGGAGTTTTTGCCGGCGGAGGGGGAAAGAAGCTTTGCATTAAGAAGGAGGGCTTAAGATGTTTTATGCGGCGGATATACTGGTAAAGGAGCATGATCAAATTCTTTGCTTTGCAGCTTTGATGAAGAAGGAATGTTGCCTGATTTTGCAGGAAGGGAAGGTAGATACGGCCTTGTTTCGCAGAGCCGTTTCCTTTGTCAGAAACTATGCGGATCGACATCATCACGGAAAGGAAGAGCAGATTCTGTTTGAGCGTATGCTTCTTAGGCTGGGAACGGTGGCGGAGAAGCTGATCAAGGCGGGTATGCTGGTGGAGCATGATTTGGGCAGACTGTATATGTCGGAGCTGGAAAAGACTCTGGAGCGCTATGATGCGGGACAAAGCACAGAGGATAAGCTGGATATACTGACCTATATGACCGCTTATATTGATTTGATTAAGCGCCATGCAGAGAAGGAAAATGCGGTGGTTTTCGGCTTTGCGGAGCGCTCTCTGGCTAAGGAGGATAAGGACTTTGCGGATGGACAGACCCGCTTGTTTGAGGAAGATGCCGAAAAAGCAAAAGAGAGAGATGCCCAGCTGTTATGGCTTGAGGAGCTGAAAGAAAAGTGGAATAAATAATATTGATAATAATTATCGAAATATCTTGATTTATTAGAAAATATATGGTATGTATATAGGGTAAGAAAAAAAGCTTGCCTAAGAAAATATATTCTTAGGGCTAAATATAAGGAGGTATTTTATTATGTCATTGATTAACAAGGAAATCGGCGATTTTACAACCCAGGCGTACCACGAAGGCAGTTTTAAGACAGTAAGCAAGGCGGATTTATTAGGAAAGTGGAGTGTATTCTTCTTCTATCCGGCAGATTTCACCTTTGTTTGCCCGACAGAGCTGGAGGACTTGGCAAACAAGTACGAGGATTTCAAGAAGGCGGGTGTGGAGATTTACTCCGTATCCACCGATACGCACTTTGTACACAAGGCTTGGCATGACGCTTCCGAGAGAATCAAGAAGATTAACTATCCGATGCTGGCAGACCCTACCCATGTGATCTCCAAGGATTTTGAGGTTTATATAGAGGAGAACGGTTTGGCGGAGAGAGGAAGCTTTATCATCAATCCGGAAGGAAAGATTGTTTCCTATGAGGTAAGTGCAGGCAACGTGGGAAGAAATGCGGACGAGCTCTTCAGAAAGGTACAGGCTTGTCAGTTCGTACACGAGCACGGCGATGAGGTTTGTCCTGCAAAGTGGCAGCCGGGTGGCGAAACCTTAAAGCCTAGCCTTGACTTGGTGGGACAGCTGTAAGATAAAAAGGGGCATGTATGGAACATTTATATGATGTTGTAGTAATTGGCGGTGGACCTTCCGGGCTCACCGCCGCCCTGTATCTGGCGAGAGCCTGCTACAAGGTACTGGTTTTGGAAAAAGAGAATTTCGGCGGACAGATTCGCATTACCCATGAGGTGGTAAACTATCCGGGTATTGAGAATACGGACGGGCATACCTTGACGGAAACCATGCGTAAGCAGGCGGCGTCTTTCGGTGCGGAATTTGCCATTGCGGAGGTCAGCGCTCTTGATTTGGATGGCGACATTAAGACGGTACATACCAATAAAGGAGAGTATAAGGCTTTCGGCATCCTTCTGGCCACCGGCGCCAGTCCCAGAAGCATCGGTTTCCGGGGTGAGGAAGAATTTAAAGGCAGAGGCGTTGCCTATTGCGCCACCTGTGACGGTGAATTTTTCACGGACAAGGAGGTCTTTGTGGTGGGCGGCGGCTATGCGGCGGCGGAGGAAAGTCTGTTTTTAACCCGCTATGCAAAGAAAATCACGGTTTTGGTGCGGGGCGAAGATTTTAAGTGCGACAGGGCGACGGCGGAGCAGGTGAAATCCCATGAAAAAATTACGGTTTTGACCCATACGCAGCTGGAGGAAGTATCGGGAGATGCTTTCTTGAACAGAGTGGTATATCGACGCTCCGATACGGGAGAACGGGTGGAGTATCAGTCGGCGGATAATCTGGGTGTATTTGTGTTTGCAGGCTTTATTCCTCAAATCGGCTTGGTGAAGGACAAGGCGCAGCTTACGGAAAAGGGCTATATCTGGACGGACAGAAACCAGAAAACCAGCCTGGAAGGCGTTTATGCCGCCGGAGATGTCTGCGATAAGTCATTGCGTCAGGTGGTAACGGCGGTGGGTGACGGTGCTTTGGCGGCAACGGAGCTGGAGAAATATGCCGCCGCTATGCAGAAAAAAACAGGACTTGTACCGGAGGCGCCGAAGCGCATCAGTAATGTGAAAAAGGAGAACAGAAATGCCGAAGTGCCAAAGGGAGGCGAGTCTTCTTCGGCTTTATTTACCGCCGATATGCTGGAGCAGCTGAATGCGGTATTCGGCAGAATGGCAACCAAACTTATCTTAGAGCTTTGTCCCGATGAAAGGCCGGTATCTGCGGAGCTGGAAAATTATCTGCAGGAATTGTGCGCTTTGACGGATAAGCTGGAGCTGCGCAAAAACCGGGATGCGGCGGTGGCAAGGCCTTGCGTCAGAATCATCCGGGAGAACGGCTCTTACAGCGGTCACAGCTTCCACGGCGTGCCGGGAGGACATGAATTTACCTCCTTTATCCTGGGACTGTATAATATTGCGGGACCGGGGCAGCCTTTGGATGAGGGAACAAAGGCAAAGATAGCTGCTCTGGATAAGGAGAGGGATGTTAAAATACTGATTTCTCTATCCTGTACCATGTGTCCGGATTTGGTGGTTGCCGCATGGCGGATTGCCGCTCTGAATCCGAAGATTCGGGTATCTACCTACGATATCAACCATTTCGGGGACTTGAAGGATAAATATAAGGTCATGAGCGTACCTTGCATGGTTTTGGACGATGAGCAGGTGAGCTTTGGCAAGAAGAATATAGAGCAGCTGTGCGATTTGCTGCGCTAGAATATATGGAAAGGATATGTTTTGCCGGAGAGGGGCGGGATATATCCTTTTTACTTTTTCATCCTTTTGTGTTATGCTGTATACAAAATGCGCACAGGAGGAGAGGATGAAGCAATATTTTATACTTCCGAAAAGAATCTATGCTTATGTGCTTGCCATGTCCATGTTCAGTGTAGGAGGCTCCGTCATATCTTTTTTGGTTCTGATTCTGTCCCGGGAATTTGGACTGGAGGGGGACAAACTGGGTATGGTATACAATCTTGTCTTCCTGAGTATGATTCCGACCTCTCTTTTGGGGGCAAGGGTAGGCAGGCGGCATAAAGCGGGAGTCATTATGCTTTCCCGCATAATATACGGTCTGTCCTTTCTGGCTTACGGCATTTTCTCCTCTTCCGTGCCCGGGCTGGTGCTGCTTTTGCTGGCTTTTTTGATGATGGGCATTTCCAGGCCTTCCATGAACAGCTTCGTGGTGGACATTGCGCCGGCAAACGGCAAGAGGCAGGCTTATTCGGCTATTTTCGTCGGAACCAGTATCGGCGGCATCATTTCTCCTGTTTTGATGGCTCGTTTTTTCGGTGATACGGCCGTGGCGTTTAGGATATATGCCCTGTTTACCTTTTTGGGTGTGGCTTTGGTATATGCCATATACCGGAGTCTGCCTAAAGAGGAAGAGCAGGAGGAGGGAAGCGGGCAGGCGGAAGTAAAAAAACGAGAAAATTTTTCGCCCGGGAGTTTCTTTAGAAAGGATTTGCTTTTGTTTTTGTCTGCTTTTACCCTGCTGGAGCTTTGCCTGAGTCAGCAGATTTTCAGTCTGCCGCTGGCTCTGCAAAAAAGTCTGCCACAGCAGCAGGCACTTTGGCTGTACAGTGCGCTGGTCAGCGTCAATGCCTTTGCCTTTGTGCTGCTTAATCCTCTGTTGATTTCCCTGACGGCAAAAACAAAGGTGAAGCACTGCCTGCTGTATGCAGGATTGGCGGCGGCATCGGGCTACGGAGGCCTGCTGTTTGCCTTTTCGTACATTCGGGAGCCGCTATGGCAGTCCTCTCTGTTTGTATGGCTGATTATCTGGACGGCAGGAGAGGTTTTGTATAATATTTATGCTTTTGTGGCTTTGACGGAAAACTTTCCCCAAATGGGCACCGGCTTGGCCAATGCCCTTGTACTCTGTGTACGCAGCGTAGGGATTATATTGGGAACGGAAGCGGCACAGCGCTTCGGGATCGAAGACGGCGGGATATGGAAGGGGATTGCCTCCTTGGCCTTGTTGTCCTGTCTGCTGCTTAGCCGCATATCGTTTAAAAAGGAGAAGATGACGTGATGGAAAGTTTGCGGGAATGTTTGGAATCCATTCCGATGGAGGAGGTCTATAAGCTGGTATACAGCGCTCCTCTTTTTGACAATGCTGCATTTCAAAAAATTGTGATAGAGGATAAGCAGACCTATCTTTTGGCAGCCAAATATACCAAAACCCAGGTTTTTCACGAAAAGCTGGAAAGGGAGCAGCTGCTTTCCTATTGTCAGCGTTATTTACAGGAGGATTTCACCAGGCTGCACGCCTGGAGCTCTACATACGAATATGCTTTGAAGCGAAGTAAAAAGGGAAAATTTTTCTTGAGCCGGAAAAAAGCGGAGCCGGGGAAAATGGCGAAAATGCAGCCTGCCCACAATCGGAAAAAGCAGTATATTTTTGAGGAAGGCAGTCATATTCCTCCCCTGACGGATATGGGGATTTTCACCGCCTCCGGCAAGGTGGTGCAGTCTATGTACGATAAGTATAAGCAGATTAACCGTTTTATCGAGCTGATAGATGACGCGGTAAAGAAATGGGGAGATAAGGAGCTGCGCATTATCGACTTCGGCTGCGGAAAGTCCTATTTGAGTTTTTTGGTCTATCACTATCTGCATGAGATTCGCAAAATCAAGGTGCATATGCTGGGCTTGGATTTAAAAGAAGAGGTTATCGAAAAATGTAGGCTTGCAGCCCGAAAATACGGTTATGAAAATCTGCATTTTGCTCCGGGGGATATCCGGGATTATGAAGCGGATTTTCCGGTGGATATGGTCATCAGTCTGCATGCCTGCGATACGGCAACGGATTATGCCCTGTACAATGCGGTGCGCTGGAAGGCGAAAATGATTTTTTGTGTACCTTGCTGTCAGCATGAGCTGGCGGGACAGATGCAGAGCGGAGAATTTGCCCTGTTTAGCAGATACGGCATAATCAAGGATCGTTTTGCGGCGCTGATGACGGATGCTATACGTGCCAATTTATTGGAATATATGGGCTATGATACCCAGGTACTGGAATTTATCGACATGGCGCACACGCCGAAAAATATTTTGCTGCGTGCCGTGCACCGCCCTTCCAAATCCGCCGAAAGCAGGGAGAGAGCCAAGGAGGAGGCAGAGAAGGTTATGCACTGTCATGCTGTGAAACCAAGCTTGTATTCTCTTTTGGAATGTGAAAATGTATTCACGTAAAAAATAAAGAAATACAAAGAAAAAAATTATTTTTTGCATAGTCTATTATGATATTGATTTCATATATGGAATATGGTATATTGTTGGTGAGCAGTTCTTGCATAGGCTGCTTCGGTTGCATAATATAATGCGACACTTACATCAGTGAAAGGGGCTATTTTGCCGATAGCCCCACTGATATAAGTCCGACACGGGTACCCACAGGGGTGCTTTTTTTGTGGAAGAAAAACGGCGGCGGAGGGAGAAAAAATATGAATACCATGGATATGACAAAGGGGAAGCCGCTGCATTTGATGCTGCGTTTCGCACTTCCGGTTTTTGTGGGTATTTTGTTTCAGCAGATTTACAATTTTGCGGATATGTTGATTGTGGGAATCGGTATCGGGGAGGAGGCAGTGGCAGCCATCGGCGCCACCGCAGCCCTGTATTCGGTTCTGGTCAATTTCGCAAACGGTTTAAACAACGGATACAGCATCATTATCGCCAGAACCTTCGGTCAAAAGGATGTACGAAAGCTGCGCAGAGCGGTGGCGGCGATGCTGAGCTTGAATTTCCTGATTACGGCATTGCTGACCTGTATTTCTCTCGTGTTTTTACGCAGTCTTTTACAGTTTTTGAAAACGCCGGAAGAAATTTTTGCACAAAGCTATACCTATATTTTCATCATTCTGGCGGGAATGGCGGCAACCATTTCTTACAATATGGGAGCCGGATTTATGCAGGCTCTGGGCAACAGCCGGACGCCGCTGTATTTTTTGGTGCTTGCCTGCTTCGTCAATATTGTATTGGATATCTGTTTTGTCCTGCAGCTGCGCTTAGGCATCGCAGGCGCCGCTTTTGCCACCCTTATTTCGCAGCTTCTTTCGGCGCTCCTGTGTTTTGTTTACATTTACAGGCGTTACAGGCCGTATCTTCCGACAGGACAAGATTGGCAGCCCAATGCCATTTTACTGCGGGAGATGCTGACAACAGGTCTGTCCATGGGACTGATGCTCTCCCTGTATTCCGTAGGCTCCGTTATTTTGCAAATCGGCATTAACGGTCTTGACCTGACAGTGGTAAAGGCGCATACCGTATCTCGAAAAATCAGCGAGATGCTGATGATGCCCATCGGTACCTTGTCGGTTGCGGTTGCCACCTTTGTGGGACAAAATTACGGAGCAAAAAAGGTGGAGCGCATTAAGGAAGCAATACGGCAGATATATTATATCAGTCTGGTTTGGGGATTGGCGGTGTTTCTTATCGTGCAGTTTGGCGGGATGCAGATGCTGCGGCTGTTGGTGCGCAGTGGAGATGCCGAAATACTGGAAAAAGCAATGTTTAACCTGCGTTTTTGTACCTTTTTCTTTTTTCCTCTGGGTGTACTGTGTGCCCTCAGAAGCGCCATGCAGTCTTTGGGTTACAAGATTTCGCCGGTGGTGTCCAGCGGCATAGAGCTGGTGTTAAAGGTGCTGTTTTCGCTGTATCTGATTCCGTTGTTCGGCTACAGCGCCGTGGTCTGGGCGGAGCCTTTTATCTGGATTGTGTGTGCCGTATATCTTTTGGCGCTTTATCACGGCGGAAAAAAGAAAATATATGCCTATTGCGTAACTTAGGTTACGGACTATTTCCTAGGAAAATACTATGATTTATACATAGCATATCGTTCATCTATACATTGGAGAAAGGAGTAGGGAAATGGCAAAGGTATATCGGGAAGCAGGAGCGGTTCTGCAGGAAGAGAAGTTTACGGTGGTGAAAAAGGAGGGCAAAGCGGGAGAGAGCATCCCCAAGCATAATCATCCGGAGGCAAATGTGACCTTTACGGTGGTGAAGGGCAAGGTGCAGGTACTCTTGAATGAAGGGGAGGAGTTTATCCTACAGCCCGGCGAGATCCTGCATTTTGACGGGAACAATTACATTCAGGCACGGATGCTGGAGGATAGCGAAGCGTTTGTACACTTGGTGTTGAAGTAGGTCTGTATAAATATCATTTCAGAGCATCGGTGTAAAGACCGGGAAGTGTTTTGTCAAGTATCCTTTTTGATTTATTGAGGCTTTTATCTTGAAAAATGAGTAAGAAAAACAGCAAACCTTTATGATTTATGAGAGGGGGGCGGAGGATTTGGGATTAGCAACCTGGCTGGGCCTAAAATCCTCCGTCCCCCTCTTTGAAAGCACTTGAAAAGAAAGAGCCTACGCACTTTACAGTGAAATAATATAAAAAGTACAAGTTGGCGGTGGGAGTTATAGCATTAAGAAGAACACTTAATTACTATTTGAGTGAAAAATAAAAAGTGATATAATAAAATATATGAACCCTGACTTTAGGAGTTGAAGTATAAAATATAGTGCTAGGGAGGGTAGTGTAAACTATTTTGTGTAAACCTCTTGGTTTGATGAAAAATTCGTAGCAGTAACTTAAACAAACTTTGCGGTAAGAGGCTGAATGGCGGCTTTTGCGATTCAGCCTCTTATACTACCTATTGGCATGAACCTTTTACATGGTGCCGGATTTATGCCTAGATGATGTCTTCCGGCTGTATCCGGTCGCCAAAAAATATGCATAGCTGATCCAGCGTTTGCCCCCATTCCCATGACTTCCCGGTCCATTTCTTCTTGATATCCGTCATGGCTAGGTAGAGCATTTTTAATAAGGAATCATCGGTTGGAAAGACTGCCTTGGATTTGGTCACTTTCCGCAGTCCCCGGTTGAGGTTTTCGATGGAGT
Source organism: Lachnospiraceae bacterium (assembly GCA_041848045.1). Lineage (GTDB taxonomy): Bacteria > Bacillota > Clostridia > Lachnospirales > Lachnospiraceae > CAKAHY01. The sequence goes on along the minus strand of JBGZHY010000014.1, from coordinate 409 downwards.
TCGTTGTATAGATAATCTTTCGTAGTTTTGCATTTAGATTTAAACAGATTTGGCACACCCTGTCAGCCTGCTCTATATTTAGTTTTTTCGTTCGTTGTGTATTATCTGCCTGATAATTGCTTTGATATCCCATAATTCATATTTAAATGTATACCATTTTGAGATATTGGGGAAATACTCCATAGGAAGCAAGGTAGGCAAATCTTCACTTGGTATTTTTTATTCAGCATTTTCAAGTAATGAATCAATTTTACTATCAAAAGTTTTCCTATCCATATTTTGCCCTCCATAACTTCTAATTGTTCTATCTCACTTCGTATTTTTTTGTGATATATATAGCATAAATTGCCATAATTGCTATTGTTTCTATCATTACTCCCAATATAGATAATAAGATATATGGACTATT
>JBGZHY010000013.1:0-5533 GCA_041848045.1 Lachnospiraceae bacterium | reverse complement strand
GTCTTTGCGGGAGATTGCAAAGCTGGTGAAGAAAAACTACGATTTGGACAGGGTGTTGGTCTACGGGGAAAGTAAAGAGCGCTTTTTGCGCATTGCCATTTCACCGGGTTCGGGTAAGGGGATGTACAAAGCTGCTCTTGCGGCAGGAGTATCCGTGCTGATTACCGGGGACATCGGGCACCATGAGGCGATGGATGCTTTGGAGGCAGGCGTGCATATTATCGATGCGGGACACTACGGGATCGAAAAAATCTTTATGGAAGATATGGAGCGCAGGCTGCTGCATTTGGACAAAAAGTTTAAAATATACAAGCATGTTGAACATGAACGTCATTTTGTATGAAAGGACAGTGTATGGAAAAAAGAAAACGGGAACGCAGTCTGAGTATGCTCTTATATAAGGCATTTTTGGATTTATTCGGAAAGGAATATGTCAGCAAGGTAAGAATCGAATTTTCCACCGGCAACGGCATTTATTTTAAGACGGACTTTGCCATGGATGCCCCCATGCTGGAAAAGGTCTATGCCTATACCAGGGATTTGGTGGACAGAGATTTGCGCATCGAAAAAAATTCCATGCGCATAGAGGATGCAACGGCACTGTTTGCCTCCATGCAGTATGCGGATAAGGTTAAGCTCTTCCGTTTTAAGCGCAGCTCATGGTTGAATATTCATGAGGTGGAGGGCTATAAGGATTATTTTTACGGCTCTTTGGCAAAGAGAAGCTCAGAGGTGGGAAATTTTGCCCTGGAGCTGTATAAAGAGGGATTTGTGCTGGTGCTGCCGGAGAACGAAGAGGAGGCGGTGCCGAAATTTAAGCCCAATGACAAGGTTTTTGAGAAACTGGCGGAGGATGCAAGGTACTTAAGCAATATCGGCATAGAGAACGTATCGGATTTGAATGCCGCCATGACCAGAGGAGGCATCAATGAACTGATTTTGATGCAGGAAGCCTTTATGGAGAAGAAAATCGGGGATATTGCCAACCGGATTATTGAGCGAAAGGGCGTGCGCTTCATTATGATTGCGGGACCGTCCTCCTCCGGCAAAACCACTTTTTCCAAGCGGCTTGCCATTCATCTGCGGGCAAACGGTCTGCGCCCCCATACCGTAGAGGTGGACAATTATTTTAAGAATCGGGTGGATACGCCGAAAAATCCGGACGGCAGCTATGATTTTGAAAGTCTGGGAGCTTTGGACGTGGAGGCCTTTAATGCAGATATGCTGGCTTTGATACGGGGAGAAAGGGTGGAAATGCCCCATTTTAATTTTATTACGGGAGAGCGGGAATACCGGGGAGAGTATTTACAGCTTTCCGGAGAAGACGTACTGGTGATTGAGGGCATACACTGTTTGAATGACGCCATGAGCCGGGATTTGGACGCCGATTTGAAGTTCAAAATATACATCAGCGCTCTGACGACCTTAAATATTGACGAGCATAACCGCATCGCCACAACGGACGTGCGCCTTTTGCGCCGTATGGTCAGGGATGCCAGAACACGGGGAGCAAGCGCTACAAGAACCATTGCTATGTGGAAAGGTGTGCGCAAAGGAGAGGATACCTGCATTTTCCCTTATCAGGACAGTGCGGATGTGGTATTCAATTCCACTTTGTGTTATGAGCTGCCGGTATTAAAAATATATGCGGAGCCCCTTTTGTTCAGTGTGGATCCGGACAGTGCGGAATACGAGGTGGCAAAGCGTCTGTTGAAGTTTTTGGATTATGTTCTCGGCTTGTCGGGAGAGAATATACCCCACAACTCCATTTTAAAGGAGTTTATCGGGGGAAGTTGCTTTCACGCCTAGACAATGCTACAATATACGGGGAGTAAGACATACAATCGCGGCTGTTTTCGGACAGCTGAGGAAAGTCCGGGCTTCACAGGGCAGGGTGCCAGATAACATCTGGTGGAGGCGACTCCAAGGACAGTGCAACAGAAATATACCGCCACGCAAGTGGTAAGGGTGGAAGGGTGGTGTAAAAGACCACCACCGGACAGGTAACTGTGCGGGTATATGTAAACCCCACTCGAAGCAAGACCAAACAAAACGAAAGGGCGGCCCGTCCGAAGTTTAGGTAGGTTGCTTGAGCTTATCGGCGACGATAAGTCCAGATAGATGATTGTAGAACACATAACCCGGCTTATCGTTTTGCTCCGCAAAGCCCGCTTTTACGGCGGGCTTTTGTCATAGAAAAAACAGATAAAGGCTATGATTTTGTAAGCAATCTTTAAGAGAAAAGGAATAGCAATTTATGATAAAGATAGTGTAGTATAGCAAATAGATAAAGAAGAAAGGGTGTATTTACACAGGATACGGTCTTTATGGAATATACGGAGAAAAGTCAGAACAGGGAAGTCATTATATGGGTAAAGGATCTGTATAAATTTTATCAGGCGGGAAATACCCAGGTGCATGCCCTGGACGGTGTAAGCTTTGAAATTAGAAAAGGGGAGTTTATTGCCATCATCGGGCCTTCCGGCTCCGGCAAGTCTACCTTACTCAATATGCTGGCAGGACTGGAAAAACCCTCCAAAGGGGAAATTGTCATCGGCGGAACCCACATCGAGAAAATGCGGGAAAATCAGCTGGTGGCTTTTCGCAGGGATAACGTAGGCTTTATTTTTCAGTCTTACAATCTGCTCCAGACCATGAATGCTCTGGACAATGTGGCAATGCCCCTGATGTTTAGGGGAATGTCCCAGGAGAAAAGAACCGCGGTGGCAAAGGAATATTTAATTCGTGTGGGACTGGAAAAGCAGATGTACCAAAAGGGCAACGCCATGAGCGGCGGTCAGCAGCAGAGAGTGGGTATTGCCAGAGCTTTGGCGATGACGCCCAAGATTATTTTTGCGGATGAGCCCACGGGCAATCTGGATACCAAAACCACGGCGGAAGTTCTGGAACTGATGCAGAATATTGTACGGGAAACCGGTCAGACCCTGGTTATGGTGACCCATGATACCAAAATAGCCGGCTTTGCGGACAGGCAGATTCGGATTGTAGACGGAAAAATTCAAAATGAGGATAGAGAGGTAAGATAATCATGAAGTGGATTCAGAAAACAACAGCTGTCATATTGGCCTGTGCCTGTATTTTGCCGGCTTTTATCACGGATACGGGAGCAGCCCTGGTCAATACGGCAGATAACCATACCTTTAAACAGACAAGTATTTCTTCCGGTACGACGGGAAAAACCATGAATGTGACCTTCAGTTATACGGCGGAGCGGGATTATGAGAATGCTTATATCGGCTTTGCCTACGATGAAGACATCAATTCCCTGCCGGAGGAGGAAAAGGGGGCGGTCAATACCTATCCTTTTGAAACCAGTGAAGCTCTTTTTCAGCGGAAAAGCATCGGTAAAATCAAAGAGGGACAGACCAGAACCGTTACCCTGAGCGCCAAGGTCAGAAAGGATATCGCCGAGGGCTACTACGGCGTGCTGGTGTATGTATCCGATGCCAAGGAAGGCGGCAGTAAGGGAGAGCAGGAATATATCAATATCTGGGTAAAGAAGTCCACGGAAAAGGAGAGTACGAAAGAGGTCAAAAGTGTCAGCTTTGCTTTGGGAGAGGGTCAACCGACTCCCAGCGGGCAGTATCCGAATGTAATGAATTTCAGCATCAATTTAAAAAATCACGGGCTTATTACGGCGCAGGATGTGGTGGTGACTATGGTGATGGACAAGGATCCCACGGTCTTTCCCTTTGCAATCAACGAAGCCAACTATGACAGGCGCTTTGAAAAGCTGGCAAAAGACGAAAGCGTTTCTTTGGATTACAGCTTTGCCATCCGTAAGGAGGTATATACCGGCTATTATCCGATTAAATTGAAGATTTTTTATAAGGAAAGTTCAGAGGGTGAGATTAAGACGGCAGAAACCGAGTTTTATGTGGATATCAAGAATAAAGAAAAAGAAGACAAGATAGATGGAGATTTTAATGTCAACAACAGAACCAAGGCAAGAATTATTGTGGACAGCTTCTATACCGTGCCGGAAAGGGTGATTGCCGGAGAACCTTTTGAACTGGTGCTGACCATGAAGAATGCTTCCGAAAGCATTACCGCCAGCAATATTTTGTTCGCCTTTGAAGCGGAGAAGGCGGCGGATAGTCCCGTATTTTCTATGGAAAACGGCGCAAGCTCCAAGGTGATCAACAGTCTGGGAGCCGGCGCGAGTACGGAAATCCGCCTGAATATGGTATCCAAGCCGGCAATAGAACAGCGTTCCTACTCTTTAAAGATCAACCAGAAATTTGACTCTCCGGAGTTTAAGAATGCGGAGGAATCCGTCAATATCGACATTCCGGTGTACCAGATTTCCAAGATGAAGGTGGGAACCTTTGAGTTGGTTCCGACGGATATTACAGTGGGTGAAGACATCAATGTTACCTTTCCGATTAACAATACGGGAAAGGTGCAGCTGTATAACGTCAGCGTGAAATTTGAGTCGGATTTTATCAAAAACAATGAGGTTTACGTCGGAAACATCAAGCCGGGAGAAAGCGGCAACGTGGACGTGATGCTTACGGGTGAACAGGCGAATAACGGAGAGGTCACCAAGGTGGTGGTTTCCTACGAAAATGATGCGGGGGAAGTCAGTATAGAAGAAAAAGAGATTTTGATTCCGATTGCGGAAGCGGTTGAGGAGGAGATTGGCATGGAGGATACGACAATGATAAATGAAGAAACGGTACAAAGCAAAAACCCTGTTGTCAGCGCACTGAAGTTTATCATACCGGCTGTTTTGGTGCTGGGCCTGCTTGTATTTATCATCAAAAAAGCAAGGGCGAAAAAGCATAATAAAGTGTAACGGAGAAGCGGCATGAAATTTTTGGATTTGCTCAAGATGAGTCTGGGAAATCTTGCACGGCGGCGTCTGCGAACCAGCCTGACGATTCTGGGAGTTATCATCGGCACCACATCCGTGGTGATGATGATTTCCCTGGGAATCGGTTTGGATGACATGACTACAAAGGCACTGCAGGAATACGGCTCTCTGACGGCGATAACGGTATATATGGAGGGCGATATCTACAGCATGGCCCAGAAGAAAAATCCCCGTTATCTAAAGGATGAGGTGCTGGCGGAATTTGCCTCCATGCCCCATGTAAAGGGCGTTTCGCCGATTCTGGAAACCAGCGCCATTTTAAAGCAGGGCATCTGGGAAGCCAGTGTGACCGTTACCGGCGTCAGCAGAGAATATATGCAGGATATGAAACTGGGGCAGGGCAGCCTGCCGGAGGAGGGTGCCAAGAGCCTTTCCTATATCTTCGGCAATGCCGTCATTACCAACTTTTACAACACCAAAACCAACCGGGGCTACTACGATAATATGGAGATACCGGATGTGGATTTGATGAATAAGCCTTTGTTTACCATTTTTAATACGGAGGCCTATCATAATTTCAAGAATAATGTATCGGCGCCGGACGGCACTAAGGTAAGCCAGCCGAAGAAATACATCATTCCGACAGCGGCTATGATTGCCGGAAAGGTTGAAGATTATAATCAACATTCCTACGGT
>JBGZHY010000012.1:0-14169 GCA_041848045.1 Lachnospiraceae bacterium | reverse complement strand
TATGGGAAAAACCATTTTGTTGATAGAACAGAATGCGTCCATGGCGCTGTCTGTTGCAGACAGAGCGTATGTATTGGAAAATGGCGAAATCACTCTGGAGGGGACGGGGAAAGAGCTCTTGAGAGATGAAAGGGTGAAGACGGCATATTTAGGTGTTTGAGTTTGGAGATACAAAGAGGGTGACGGGTATTTATTTTGCTAAATTCCCGCCGCCCTCTTCTGAGTGATAGATAAAATTTATCTCCATACCCTCTTATTTATTGTTTAAATGGCTGTATTCTGTTAATCTGCTGGCACAGATATTATAATATATAGTAGATTTTATTTAAAAAACTTTGTATATCTGCCACAAGAATTTATTCTTTTATGATGTTTAAGTGACAAAGCAATTTATAGACAAAATAAGGTTGAAAAGGTATACTATAAAAAAGAAAAAGGGGGTGTGTTCTGTAAAATATCATAAATCCGTGTTTAGAAATCTTGCCCTGATTTCTCAAGTGGGCATATCCATGTTATCCCCTATTTTTTTGTGCCTATTTTTAGGCTACCATTTGGACAAAAGGTTAGGCAGCTCTTATATGATCATCATTTTTTTGATATTGGGGGTGCTTAGCGGTTGTAGCGCATCCTACAAGCTGGTAACGGCGAGTCTGAAAAAAAGCTTGGAAGAGGACAGGCTTTTGCAGGAACAGGAAAAGAAAGGGACGCAGGCTGAGCGACGGAAGGTGCACGCTCCGAAAATAGCCAGCCGCGTTTTTAAGGAGAAGAAGGATGAATAAGGAACTGAAGAAAACACTTTTGCAAATGTCCGTCGGTCTTGTCTTGTATGAGCTTGCGCTGATGCTTTTGGCCATACCTCTGGCAAAACCTTTGGGCTATTCTTTATTGTCTTTGGAGCTTGGTATTTTGGTGGGGGCGCTTGCGGCTCTGGGCATGCTCTTTGATATGGCTTACGTAAGCTATGATGTTATCAGCAGCAACAGCCAGGGCTATGCGCATAAGACGACCATTTTACGCTCGATGCTTCGCAAAGTAATACTGTTAATCATTATAGCAATATTCTGGACCTCGCCCTATGTCAATGTGCTGGCGCTGATTATTGCTGTATTAGGAATGAAGTTCGGGGCATACCTGACTCCATTGATTAAAAAATTGATACGATAGCTTAATAAAGGGGGCTTTCGACATTCTGCAAGAAAGGAGGATGTTTTATGGGGACTATGGGAGTAACGAGTTTGCCTGTCGCATTCAGCGAAGCTGATTTTATGATTAAAGGTCTGTATCAGTTTACGCTGTTCGGGCAGGAGCTGTGGATTACGACGACAAGCGTCAGCCTGCTTATTGTCAGTATGCTGCTCATCATATTCGCATTGTTTGCAAGACATACCTTGCGCAATGCCAAGGATGTGCCGAGCGGCTTTCAGAATGTACTGGAGCTGATGTTTGAAGCACTGGAAAAAATGGGCGAGAGCGTGCTCGGTGCCAATGCGCCGCGCTTTCTCAATTATATAAGCACCATTTTTTTGTTTATCTTGTTGTCGAATTTCAGCGGCTTGCTGGGGCTTAGAAACCCGACGGCGGATTACGGTGTTACTTTTCTGCTGGGTCTGGTAACCTTTGTGATTATTCAATATCAAGGATTTAAAAACAACGGGCACCGGCATATCACGGGATTGTTTCAGCCGCTGCCGGTTCTGTTCCCTATCAATCTGATAGGCGAATTTGCCAATCCGTTGTCCATATCACTGCGTTTGTTCGCCAACTTATTGTCCGGCGTCGTGATGATGGGACTGTGGTACGGAATGATGCCGATTTTTATGAAAATCGGTATACCTGCAGTTTTGCAGATTTACACGGATGTTTTTTCCGGCGCCATTCAGACGTACGTATTTTGTATGTTGAGTATGGTTTATATCAATGACAAATTGTAAAATGAAGATGTACGACATCAATAATGAATATTAAATTTTCAGGAGGATTATTTTATGAACAATATTACGGGTCAGGATTTTATCTACGGTTGCTCAGCGATTGGTGCGGGTCTGGCGATGATAGCCGGTATCGGACCGGGAATCGGACAGGGAAATGCGGCAGGTCAGGGTGCTGCGGCGGTAGGCCGTAATCCGGGAGCGAAGGCGGATATTACTTCCACCATGCTTTTGGGACAGGCGGTTGCGGAAACCACGGGTCTGTACGGTCTTGTCGTTGCTATGATTCTTATGTTCGTAAAGCCTTTCAACTAAAAAGGGGTGGGGAGGCAAGCCCTCCGGAGAACATAAAAAATAATAGGAGGTAAGACCTTGGATCGATTGATAGGATTTGACGCCCAGCTTTTGTTTGATGCGGCTGTAATGGGTGTGAATATCTTTGTTTTGTTCTTTATACTTTCTTATTTGTTGTTCAACCCTGTACAGGAGGTTCTGAAAAAGAGGAGAGAGAGAATAGCGGCAGAGCTTGATAATGCCGCTTTAAAGGAGAGCGAGGCCATTGCCCTGAAGCAAGAGTATGAAAGAAGATTAAGCGAGGTGAAAAAAGAAGCGGAGCTTATCTTGGAGGATACCCGAAAGAAGGCAAAGGCAAGAGAAGCGGAAATCATCGACGAGGCGAAAAAGCAGTCGTCCTTGATTTTGGAAAGAGCGAACAAAGAGATTGAATTGGAGAAGAAAAAGGCGCTGGACGATTTAAAATCGGAGGTGGTAGGCCTTGCGTCCCTGATGGCGACAAAGGCGGTTTCTTCATCCCTAAGCCCCGATATACAGGCGGAGCTGATTGATGAAACACTGAAGGAAATGGGTGAGAGCACATGGCAAAGCTAGTTTCAAAAGTATATTCTCAAGCACTTTTTGATACGGCAAAAGAGTCAGGTAAGCTGGAGCTCATTTATGAAGAAGTAAGCTTGCTGAAGGAGATATTTGAACAGAACCGGGAGCTGCAAAAAATACTGGATTCTCCGAAAATTGTCAGAGAAGAGAAGATTTCCGCCGTACAGGCGATTTTTGCAGGGAAGGTTTGCGAAGAAGTGCTGGGACTGATGGCGCTTGTGATTGAAAAGGGCAGGCAGTCTTCTTTGCTGCGCATCTTCGAGGATTTTATCGCGGATGTGAAGGAGTTCAAAGGTATCGGACTTGCGTATGTGACAAGTGCGGTAGAGCTTAGCGAGGAGCAAAAAAAGAATATAGAGAGCAGACTGCTTGAAACGAGCGGCTATCAGGCGATGGAGATGCATTTTACGACAGATGCGTCTTTAATCGGCGGTCTGGTTATCCGGATTAAGGACAGAGTGCTTGATTCAAGCGTCAGCAAGCGATTGTATAATATTAAAAGAGAACTTTTAAATATTCAGTTAGCATAGAAAATTTCAAAGAAAGCGGGTGAAACCCTGATGAATTTAAGACCAGAGGAAATCAGCTCCGTTATTCGGGAGCAGATTGAGAAGTATTCTACGAAACTGGAAGTATCCGATGTGGGCACTGTCATTCAGGTTGCCGACGGTATCGCCAGAATACACGGGCTGGAGAATGCTATGCAAGGAGAGCTTTTGGAGTTCCCCGGAGAAATCTACGGAATGGTGTTAAACCTCGAAGAGGATAACGTAGGCGCCGTTTTGTTGGGTGACAGTCATAGCATCAGCGAAGGTGATACGGTAAAGACCACGGGGCGCGTGGTGGAGGTTCCTGTCGGCGATGCGTTGACGGGACGTGTGGTAAACGCCCTGGGACAGCCGATAGACGGTAAAGGACCGATTCAGACGGATACATACAGGCGTATAGAAAGAGTGGCGCACGGCGTAATCGAAAGAAAGTCTGTGGATACGCCGCTGCAGACGGGAATCAAAGCGATTGACGCCATGATTCCGATTGGAAGAGGACAAAGAGAGCTGATTATCGGTGACAGACAGACCGGTAAGACCAGTATTGCGGTTGATACCATCATCAACCAAAAAGGACAGAATGTACATTGTATTTATGTAGCCATCGGACAGAAGGCATCTACGGTGGCGAATATTGTAAAGACTTTCAATGAGTACGGCGCCATGGACTACACCACGGTTGTGGTATCCACGGCTTCCGACCTTGCGCCTTTGCAGTACATTGCACCGTATTCCGGCTGTGCCATCGGTGAGGAGTGGATGGAAAGAGGCGAGGATGTTTTGGTGGTTTATGACGATTTGACCAAGCATGCGGCGGCATACCGTACCTTGTCCCTGCTCTTAAAGAGAGCGCCGGGACGTGAGGCATATCCGGGAGATGTATTCTATCTCCATTCCCGATTGCTGGAAAGAGCTTCCAGACTTTCCGAAGAGTTGGGAGGCGGTTCGCTGACGGCCCTGCCGATCATCGAAACCCAGGCGGGAGATGTGTCCGCCTACATTCCGACCAATGTGATTTCCATCACGGACGGACAGATTTATCTGGAAACGGAGATGTTCAATGCAGGCTTCCGACCGGCAATCAATGCGGGTCTTTCCGTATCCAGAGTAGGCGGTTCCGCACAGATTAAGGCGATGAAGAAGATTGCCGGTCCGATCAGAGTGGAGCTTGCCCAGTATAGAGAGTTGGCGGCGTTTGCCCAGTTCGGTTCCGAGCTGGATGCGGCAACAACGCAGCAGCTTGCCCAGGGTGAGCGTATCAGAGAGATGTTGAAACAGCCGAACTATAAGCCGATGCCGGTGGAAAAGCAGATTGTCATCATCTTTGCGGCAACCCAGAAGCTTTTGCTGGATATTCCGACCCAAAAGATCGGCGAGTTTGAAGAAGAGCTCCTGAAGTTTGTGGAGAGCAAGCATCCGGAGGTACTGGAGGAGATTCGCAGCAGGAAGGAAATCAGCGAGGAGCTTGCCGCAAAACTCAGACAAATCATCGAGGAGTGTAAAAAAGCTTAGAAGGGGGTAAGGTTTAATGGCTTCAATGAAAGAAATTAAACGCAGGCGTACCAGTATACAAAGTACGGAGCAGATTACCAAGGCGATGAAGCTTGTATCTACGGTAAAGCTGCAAAAAGCCAGAGTGAAAGCGGAACAATCCAAACCCTATTTCAGCTTGATGTATGAAACCATAAGCGCCATACTTGCAAAGAGCGAGAATATCGACCATAAATACCTGCAGGCAGGAGCGGGAAAGAAGGCGGTGATTGTCATCACCTCCAACCGCGGCCTGGCAGGGGGTTATAACAACAATGTGATTAAGCTGGTCAGCGGTGCGTTTCAGCCGGAAGACACCCTTATTTACGCCATCGGCAAGAAGGGAAAGGACGGCTTGGAGCGTCGGGGCTTTGCGATAGCGGGAGAATATTCCGAAGTCATCAACGAGCCTTTATACCAGGATGCGGCGGATATCACCACAGAGCTTCTGTATGCCTTTGAAAGAGGGGAAATCAGCGATATCTACATTGCATATACCAACTTCAAAAATACGGTGGTACACATACCGACCCTCCTGCATCTTTTGCCGGTGGCAGAGGAGGAGTTGAAGGGCAATTTTGAGGAAAGCACCGGTCTGGAGGAGAGTAAGGGACCGAGAGCCCTGATGAATTATGCGCCGAATGAGGAGGAGGTACTCAATGCCATTGTGCCGAAATACCTGGCTTCCATCATCTTCGGTGCTTTGGGGCAGGCGGTGGCTTCCGAAAACGGCGCGAGAATGAACGCAATGGATAATGCGACCAACAACGCACAGGAGCTGATAGAGAAACTCGGCTTACAGTACAATCGTGCAAGACAGGGAGCAATCACGCAGGAGCTTACGGAGATTGTTGCCGGAGCCAATGCGATTCAGTAGATGATTGCAGAGATTGTTAAAATAAACACAAAAGGAGAAACATTCATGGCAGAGCAAAACTTGGGTAAAATTACCCAGATTGTCGGTGCGGTCCTGGATATTAAATTCAGCCAGGGTCATTTGCCTGAAATCAATGAAGCGGTACGCATCAAGACCGTGGACGGATCCTTGACCGTGGAAGTTGCCCAGCATTTGGGCGATGATACGGTACGCTGTATTGCGATGGGTTCAACCGACGGTCTTGTCAGAGGTATGGAGGCGGTAGCAACGGGGGCGCCGATTTCCGTACCGGTTGGAGAGAATACACTGGGAAGAATATTCAATGTTTTAGGCGAGGTAATCGACAATAAGGAAGCGCCGAGCGGCTGCGAGTATTTGCCTATACACAGAAAGGCGCCGAGCTTTGAGGAACAGTCCACGCAGACGGAGATTCTGGAAACCGGTATTAAGGTGGTGGATCTTCTCTGCCCGTACCAAAAGGGCGGAAAAATCGGTCTGTTCGGCGGTGCAGGCGTAGGAAAGACGGTTTTGATTCAGGAGTTAATCCGAAATATTGCAACGGAGCACGGCGGATATTCCGTATTTACGGGCGTTGGAGAGAGAACAAGAGAGGGTAACGACCTGTACCACGAAATGACGGAGTCCGGCGTTATCAACAAGACGACCATGGTATTCGGACAGATGAACGAACCGCCGGGAGCGAGAATGCGGGTAGGTCTGACGGGACTTACCATGGCGGAATATTTCCGTGACCAGGGCGGAAAGGACGTTTTGCTGTTCATTGACAATATTTTCCGCTTTACCCAGGCAGGTTCGGAGGTTTCCGCTTTGCTGGGACGTATGCCTTCTGCGGTTGGATATCAGCCTACTTTGCAGACGGAGATGGGTGCCTTGCAGGAGCGCATCACTTCCACGAAGAACGGTTCCATTACCTCCGTGCAGGCGGTATACGTACCGGCGGATGACTTGACGGACCCGGCTCCGGCAAATACCTTTGCCCATCTTGACGCAACCACCGTTTTGGACAGAGCAATCGTGGAGCTTGGTATTTACCCGGCGGTAGACCCTTTGGGTTCCACCTCCAGAATCTTATCACCGCAGGTGGTAGGACAGGAACACTATGACACGGCGCGAAGAGTGCAGCAGGTACTGCAAAAGTACAAGGAATTGCAGGATATTATTGCCATGCTCGGTATGGACGAGCTGTCCGAGGAGGATAAGCTTACGGTTGCCAGAGCAAGAAAGATTCAACGATTCCTTTCTCAGCCGTTTTTCGTTGCTACACAGTTTACAGGTCTGGAAGGCAAATACGTTCCGGTATCTGAAACCATTAGAGGCTTCAAAGAGATTTTGGATGGTAAACACGATGCGGTACCGGAGCAATTTTTCTTGAATGCGGGAACGATTGACGAGGTAGTGGCAAGAGCGAGAGCGTAGGAGGGATTCATGGCAGAAACATTACGTTTGAAAGTATATACCCCTACGAGAGAGTTTTTTGTCGGCGATGCAACGATGGTGGAATTTACAAGCAGCGAGGGAAATGTAGGTATTTACCCGAAGCATATTCCGATGACCATGATTGTGGCGCCGGGTCTTCTGACGATTCACACGGAGGAAGAAAAAAAGGTGGCGGTGCTGATGTCCGGCTTTGTGCATATAGAGGAGGAGAGCATCACCATACTTGCGGAGGTTTGCGAATGGCCGGAGGAAATCGATGAGGACAGAGCCAATGATGCCAAGCTGAGGGCGGAAAGGCGCTTAAGCGAAAAAGCGGAGGATTTGGATCTGGTTCGTGCGGAACTGGCTCTTAAGAGAGCTTTGGTGCGTATCGACGCCAAGAGCAGATAAACATATATGACATGGAGAAAAGCTCCAAAACCTGTGTAAAAGCGGTTTTGGAGCTTTATGTTGTTTTTTACAGTCCCTTTGCTCAGGTATATAAGCGTATGGTTCGGGCGGCACGCCGGTTGCGCAGAATCAGAAAAACAAGAAATAACAAGGTGAGCAAAGCTAATGTGAAGAAGACAGCCGGAGGATAGGAGTATTTGTCTTTTTTTGACAAGATATACAGGAAAAGAAGGGAAAAATAGGCAAGAGTTATCAAAAGGATATGCAGCCAGATTTCCTTCAGCGTTATCATGGAGGCAAGCAGAATCAGGCGGCGGTTCTCCCGGCGCATACGACGTATTGCGGGTATCCAGTAAATGAAGATGCACAGGATAAAGGGGAGATATATCATCAGGCGAAGCAGAGGGTACCTGTCCAAGATCTTATGCAGCGAAGAGGTAATGGCAAGAAAGGCCAGGAAAATGCCGGAAAAGCGGGGACAGGCACGGATGCACAGGGCTTCAGATACTGAAAGTTTTCGGTTTCGTGATGCGCATACAGCTTTATATCTTCCCGAAAAATAAAGTAAATAAAGAGGCTGAAGATAAAGAACAGAAGAAAAAGACCGGAGGATATTATCCATAGTGTGTCACTATCCGTCCGGAAAACGGCTCTGATAGTCGCGGCTATAGGAGTAGGTAAAACGCTGAACAAAATCCAGCATAGGAAAGAAAAGGAGGCAACGAACAGGGAAAGCCGCTTTTCCTCCAAGACATATTCATTGTTGATCGGCGGTGTGGAAAATTGCCAATCTTCCCTTATCTCCTGCGTTATACCCTGTACTTCCTAAGGATTTTCCTGCTCCTTGGAGAACTCGTGGACGGGATGACCGCAGGCAGCGCAAAATACATTCCCTTGACTTCTTTTCCACAACGACTGCAAAACATAATAAGCCCCCTTTTGAAAATGTTTTTGAAAAATAAGAAGAATAACCCTGAAATTTGTTTGATAATAATATTGATATTTAAATTATAACAAAAAACAAGGGGGAAAAAATATAATAGATTTTATCTATAAAACAGAACTTATATAGATACTACATATTAGCAAAAGCCCCTGCAATATGCTAGTATAATACAGTCGGAAGCAGTAAGATGACATAGGGCAGACAATGCGGAGGAAGAAGAACGTATGGCAAAAATAAAGGAAGAGCTGCTTAAAGCTTTGTCGGATGCAGTTTTGAATATGGAAGAGGAGGATGCTGTCAGCTTTGCGCAGGAATATATATCTGCGGGCTACCCGGCTCTGGAGGGAATTATGGCAGGGCTGGTGGATGGAATGAACCGGGCGGGTGTTCTCTTTGATGAGGAAGAATATTTTGTGACGGATATGCTTTTGTGCTCCGATGCGATGTATGCGGGTCTGGAGGTGCTGCGCCCCCATTTGCCGGCAGAAAGCGAGATAGAAAAAAAGCCTAAGGTAGTCATCGGTGTTGTGGAGGGTGATACCCATGACATCGGCAAAAATCTGGTTAAAATTATGTTGGATACGGCGGGATTTGAAATATATGATCTGGGGCGGGATGTGGCTCCGGATATCTTTGTGGATAAGGCGGAAGAAGTGAAAGCTTCTTTCATTTGTATGTCTACCCTGATGACCACCACCATGGACGGGATGCGGCTGGTCATTGAGAAATTAAAAGAGCGAGGGCTGCGGGACAAGATTAAGGTTATGGTGGGCGGAAGTCCGGTTTCGCAGAAATTTGCAGATGAAATCGGTGCGGACGGTTATTCGCCCAATGCCGTGGAAGCGGCAAAATTGGCAAAACGTTTGTGGGAAAGTGCATCCTGAGTTTTTTGCGCAAAAGGAAGTTCAAATGGCAGAAATGCCCCGTGGAGGAGAGAAGAAAATGCCTTCGATAAAGGTAGAAAAACAAGGAAAAATGATAGAAATTCCCTTTATCCCCGGCGAAAGGGTAATGGAGCTTCTTTTGCAGGCGGATTGCTTTATTGATAATCCCTGTAGCGGACGGGGAACCTGCGGAAAGTGCCGTGTGCAGGTGTTGAACGGAAGACTTGGCCCTGCCGGGAATACGGAAAGGAAATTTTTATCTCCCGAGGAACTGGATAAGGGCATACGTCTGGCCTGCTGTCTGCAGCCGGAGAGCGATTTGGAGCTGGCGCTTTTGCAGGAGGAAAAAAAGCATACGATTTTAAGTAGCGGCTATATGCCGGAGCTGGAAAAAGACCTCCGTTTGCATAAGGTATATCCTCATTCGGCGGGGGATTATACCGCCTTTATGCGAAACGGGCGTGTGATTGACACGGAAAAAGGAGATACGCGGGCACATGTATACGGCATTGCCGTGGATATCGGAACCACTACCGTGGCGGCGGAGCTTGTGGATTTACGGGATGGAAAGGTGCTGTCATCGGCAGCAATGATAAACCCGCAAAAGCAATTCGGCTTTGATGTGTTAAGCCGCATCAGTCACGAGATAGAAAATCCCGATCAGGGAATCCAAGATTTGCAGGGGCAGATTGTGACAGGCTTAAATCAACTGATTGACGCCCTTTGTGTGGAGAGCGGCATTTGCCGGAGCCATATTTATGATATCAGCGTTGCGGCAAATACCACGATGCTGCATATGCTTTTGGGAATAGATGCAAGGAGCCTCGGTAAAGCTCCTTTTGCACCGGTGTTCACGGAAGCAAAGAGAGTAAAAGCGGAGGAAATAGGACTGAGGCTGCCGCATACGGCAGAGCTGTATTGCCTGCCCTCCGTTTCTGCTTATATCGGAGCGGATATTGTGGCGGGGGTATACGTTTGTAAACTGCAGGAGGAAAAAGGCAAGGTACTGTTTGTGGACATCGGAACCAACGGAGAAATTGTTTTGTCCGTCGGCGGCAAGCTGCTGTCTTGTTCCGCCGCTGCCGGTCCGGCGCTGGAAGGCATGAACATCAGCGCCGGCATGCGGGCGGCAGAGGGGGCTGTTGAGGATCTGCGCATTGATGAGAAGGGCATATCCTTAAAGGTCATAGGCGATGTCCCGCCCTGCGGCATCTGCGGCAGCGGTATCATTGCGGCGGTGCGGGAACTGCTGAAGGTAGGGCTGCTGAAAAAAGAGGGCGCCTTCATTAAAAAAGAAAGTATGGCTAAGGAAGATTACCGTTATGCTTTGTTGGAAGAGGACGGAAGAAGGAGAAGAGTTTGCCTCAGCTCGGAGCAGAATATCCGGGTGAGTCAAAGCGACATCAGACAGGTGCAGCTGGCAAAGGGAGCGATTTTATCCGGATTTTTGGCGCTTTTAAAACAGGCAAAGCTGCAAATGGAGGATTTGGACAAGGTGGTGATTGCGGGACAATTCGGCAAATATCTGCCGGTAGAAAGTCTGACAGCCGTCGGCATCATTCCGAAAGATATTCGGGATCGGATTGTATATGTGGGAAATACCGCAAAGACCGGAGCATATATGGCGCTGCTTTCCGAAAAGTGCAAAGAGGACATGGAAAGACTTGCAAGGGAAATTTCCTACCTTGAGCTTGGCGCCGTTCCTTTCTATGAACGATTATTTTCCGAATGTCTGATTTTTCCGGAGCAGGATACGTGTAGAGGGACAGAGTAGGGAGAACAGCTTATGGAGAGAAAGATTTTGGATTATCGCTGTTGTTTCGGCAGCGGCAAAACCCCGATGATGAAAGCAAAAGAACTGGGGCTGGGGATTCCGGATATTCATCTGTATGCCGACCCCATGGCAGAGCTGGCTCGCGCCATTTACAGGGAGTCGGGAGAAGCGTTTTGCATGCTTCCGTTTTGCCATACCATAGAGGCGGAAGCGATGGGAGCCAAGGTGCAGTATGGAAACGAAACGGCAGGTCCCCGCAGTAAGGATTATATCTGTACACATCCGACGGAAGTCTTACAGCTTCCTGCCATGGACTTTGAGAGGGGTAGAATAGCGCAGCTTCTTACGGCTTGTGAAAGCATCAGCGCCGAGGGCTTACCGGTTTTGCTGGAAATTGCGGGGCCCATTACCATATTGAATCTTCTGATGGATGCCCGTTATATTTTTAAGGCCTTGCGCAAGGAGGCGGATGCCCTGCAGCCGGTTTTGGACAGCTTGGCGCAGCAGTTGCTGGCATACGGGCAAGAGGCGAGGAAACGGGGGGTCAGATTTTTCAGCTATGCAGATTCGGCAGGGGCGGTAAATATTGTAGGGCCGCTTTTGGCAAGGCAAATGGCGGAGCGCTTTACCTATCCCTTCCTGCAAAGATGGCAGGCGGAGTTGGGCAAGGACTGTCTGCTGATACTGTGCCCGAAAACCAGCCTGGCTTTAATTGGCAGTGAGAAGGCGGATTTTGTATCCCTGCGTCTGGACAGAGCCATGAGCTACGGAGAAGCTTGTGCTTCTGTTCTGGGAAAAGAGAGTATGGTGGGGCAGATGTGTATACAACGTAGCACCCAGATGCTGAAAAATGCTATGTTTCGGGCGCTGCGTCTAAGGAGATAAAATGGCTAAGAAAGTAAAGAAAGCGAATTATAAAAATTGGATGCCGAAGGGCATGGTGGCTTCTGTTTCAGGCGGAGCTGTTCTTGCACTGTTCGTCACGATGACGGTATTTTACCTTATGCCGTATGGAACATGGAAAACAGCGCTGATGTTTGTACTTTCCGTTACCAGTATGATTCTCTGCGGCCTTGCGCTGTGGGCCTGCCTGATGTATCGTGCGTTTTCCTACAACGGAAAACGCCGAATGTCAAAACAGATCATTGAGGGTATTGCGGAATATGTAAGCCTGCCCGATGAGGGGAAAGGGCTCGATATAGGCTGCGGCAGCGGTGCATTGACCATCGCCTGCGCGAAACGAAATCCTTTTGCAAGCTTTATCGGCATCGATCTCTGGAGTAAGGAATATGCCTCCTTCAGCAAAATGCTGTGTGAGAATAACGCCGAAACGGAAGGTGTACACAATGTGACGTTTGCACGCGGTGACGCCACGAGCCTTGATTTTCCTGATGAAAGCTTTGATGCGGTGACCAGCAATTATGTTTATCATAACATCCCCTCTGCAAATAGGCAGGCTATTTTGCTGGAAACGCTACGTGTGCTGAAAAAAGGAGGAATTTTTGCACTGCATGATATCTTTTCAAAATCCAAATACGGCGATATGCAGGCATTTACCGAGAAACTAAAAAACATGGGCTTTGAATGTGTTGAACTGATTGATACGACGGACGGAAAATTCATGAGCAAGCTGGAGGCTGCCTGGACGGCTCTTTCCGGTTCCGCACTGCTTTTGGGAAGGAAGTAAGAAAGCTTGGGCGTGCTGAAAAAGATTTCTGTACGGACAAGAAGATGGCTTACATTTCTGCTGCTCGATGCCGGTATGTATGACGTCAATATACCGAGAAAATAAGAATATGCTCTGAACGGCTTACAGCCCCTCGTTATCTGCTTGATTTCGAGGGGCTGTTTTTTAGGTATAGGGCAGAAATGCCGGGAAAATAAGGCGGGCATATTGACAGCGCGGGTGCTTTGATTTACAATATACCGGTAGTATATACCATCGGTATATACTACCGGTATAAAATAAGAAAAGCAATGTATTACACAGAAACACAGGGGTATTTTCCGATTGGAACGAACAGTCGGAAAAATTTTTCGCACAGAGTTAGGCTTGTCTAACAAAAGCATTATTGGAGGTTCATTCAAATGAGTATAAGAAATTCAAAAGAAAAGCTGGAAACCAGAGATTTTATTTCTGTCGGTATTTTTTCGCTGATTTATGCGGCTGTTGCATTTATCATCGGCGGTCTTGTTCAGATGACGCCGCTCACTTTTCCGTTCATGCCTCCGGTGATTGCGCTTTTCACAGGGACAATTTTTATGCTTTATGTTGCCAAAATTCCAAAACGAGGGGCTCTGACGATTCTCGGCGCCATTGGAGGGCTCCTTCTTTTTATTACCGGCATGTTTTGGATGATGTCCGTATTTTTTGTGGTCTGCGGTTTTCTGGCAGATCTGATCTGTGCGTCTGCACGGTTTCAGTCGTTTAAAAGAAATCTGACAGGATATTGTGTGATGGCCTTGGCTCCGATGGGGGCTTATGTTCCCATGGCGATTATGCCGGAGCAGTTCGATTCGTTTATGCGGAACAAAGGCAATGTCGAAACTTTTTCCGGCGTAATTCACGCTATCGGGGCAAACCGGTGGGCGGTCCCGCTGATGGCACTTGTGACCATTTTCTGTGCAGTGCTCGGAGGCCTGATAGGTAGGAAACTGTTGAAAAAGCATTTTGAGAAAGCGGGAATTGTATAGATGAAATTGGATCCGAGAACAAAGCTCTTAATCCTTGCCGTAACCGGTATTTCTGTCTTCCTGAACGGAAGCATCTTTGTCGAGTGTATCTTTACCGCCGTGCCGTTTATTTTGCTGCTTTTTGCCGGGAGGCTGAAAGACGCGCTTCGCTATGCGGTTTTGTTTGTGGTATTGCTTTCGGTGCAGCTCCTTCTGATAAGGCGCCTGCCGGTGACGGTCGGAGGCATCGTATATATGTTTGCTGTC
>JBGZHY010000011.1:0-9353 GCA_041848045.1 Lachnospiraceae bacterium | reverse complement strand
TGTCATCTTAGCTATGGCAGCTGTCAGTGAACAGAATATAAGCGGTACCACGCAGCAATAAAGCAGGTGTAAGAAAAGGTCAGCTATGGGCTGAAGTATCGAAGCTCCCTCGCCCCAGATAAATCCTACTATTCCCCCGACGAACATGGCGCCGAGCAGTATCATAGAGGAGCCGTAGCTCTTCCAGAATGATTTCATCTCATTTCTCCTTTCTGTGACCGTATGAGGAAAGTAAGCGGTCACAAGACATCAGACCCGAAGCAGGGCTCTGGGCCCATTTTAATACTACTTAAGTTTCCTATATCACCACTTAACGTGCTTATCTATAGCCTCTTTAAGCTGGTCAAGGCACTGTATTACTACGGATTTAGGACAGGCGATGTTGAATCTCTCAAACTGAGCTGTAGCAGGTCCGAATATAGCACCGTTGTCAAGCCAGAGGTGTGCCTCATCTACCATAATGTGCTCAAGCTCTTCGTCTGTAAAGCCGTAACCTGAGAAGTCTACCCAGATGAGGTATGTGCCCTCGGGCTCTACAAAGCGTGCCTTGGGGAAATTGGCCTTCACAAAGTTTCTAAAGTAGATCATATTCTCATTGATATAGGCATTCATCTCCTTTACCCACTCGGAACCGTGAGTATAGCAGGCCTTGCATGCAAGCATTCCGAAGATGGAAGCATTGCTGTATCCGGCACGCCCCTTCTGCATCTCGAAAGCATCATGCATTTCCTTATTTCTTATAATAATGTTGGCCGGCTGAAGTCCGGCTACATTGAAGGTCTTCGAAGGAGATGTACATACGATCACATGATCAGCGTACTTCTCATCCAAAGTCATAACACTTACAGCCTTATATCCGGGATATACGAAGTCAGCATGCACCTCATCATCCACTACGATAACGCCGTGCTTATAGCAGATGTCGAGCATCTTAGTGAGCTCCTCGGCTGTCCATACTCTTCCTACAGGGTTATGAGGGTTGCAGAGGATGAAGAGCTTAACGTTATTATCTACTATCTTCTGCTCAAAGTCCTCGTAGTTTACGGTATATCTGCCGTCTGTGTAGTCGAGCTGGCTGTTGACAAGCTTTCTGTCGTTTTGTACTATTACCTCACGGAAAGGATAGTAAACAGGCTGGGTGATAAGACATGCATCGCCGGGCTTTGTATAGCAGTTGACTGCAGTAGCAAGCACCATAACTATTCCGGGAAGGATGGTGTTCCACTCAGGCTTGATGGTGAAGCCGTGCTGTGTGGAGAACCAGCCGTTGAGAGCCTCATAGTAGTCATCTAAGGGATCGCTGTAGGCAAATATGCCGTGGTCTATCCTCTTATGAAACTCATTAAGTATCTCATCAGGGAGCTTAAAGTCCATGTCCGCTACCCACATGGGGATGAGATCTGTTCTGCCCTTGCGCTTCATAGCGAAGTCATACTTAAGACAGGTTGTGCCGTGTCGATCAACTATCTCGTCAAAATTGCACTTTCCCATACTAACCTCCTCTTATATGGATGATAATGTTCCTTCGCACGACTGCTTCAAAATCTGTTCGGGATGCCGCTGTGTCATGTCACTGCACAGTATCGAAGTCGGCCCTGAGAAGGATAAACAATTGAGTTCTTGAAGCTTTGGTTTAATGTAAGATTTGACTTAAGTTTCAAACCGTTTATTTTTTAAACGGTTTATTATTTAAACTATTTAAAAAATATCACAAAAAAATAGCTTCTGTCAAGCGTCTTTTTTATGTTTTTTTAATGTATTTTCACACATGAATAGTACAAAATAGTGTACAATACGTTTGTTTAGTAGATAAACTGTTTAGTTATTTACCTGAAGATTGGAGATTTGATGAATAAGAATAATTCGGACTGTAAGACTTTTAAAAGAAATACTGAAACATATGATGACTATGCCCTAAGACTTTCGGAGAGCATAGAGCTTAGTGCTGCACCTGAGTATGATATAAACGACCCTGCCAATGTCAATGCTGTCTTTACTGCACTCAACGGCCGCATTTTTGAGCTATACCGCTTTGTGCTCAGATACAACGGTTATATCTATTCATCTCACAGCTACGGGGATGAGGAAGCTATGACCATGATTGACGTTCATACCCTCTCATACATTGACGACAATCCCGGCTGTACTCCCTCTGACCTTGTGAGGTACTGGGAAAAAACTAAGGGGGCAATATCACAGATACTTGGAAGACTCGAGAAAGCAGAACTCATAGTCAGACAAAGATGTAGGGAAAGCGCCAAGGTCATTAATCTCTTTGTCACCAAAAAAGGAGCCCGCGTAAGCCAGGCTCATAAGATATACGATATAAAAGACCTATCAAAGACTCTCTCAAGACTTATGGAGCGCTGCTCTCCTGACGAGATCCGAACCTTCTATAAGGTCATAGGCATATACAACGACATCATCAAAGAGGACCTCGAGATCAACTCCGGTATAAAGAACAAGGGCGGTCGCAAAGGCATCCCCAGAATGTAATACATAAGACTGTCGCAGTAGCGGCGGTCTTTTTCCCCCGGACTCTCAGGCATATGGCCCTCGGTTCTTTGCCCACCACCCCGATCAAGGTAGTTTCTGCTTTAGTGGAAGACTTCCATTTGCATTAAATCGAAAGTTCGCCATCCTCTAACATATTGATAGCTGAATCTCTTACCTATAAAACAAAAACTACCCGTTCGGGTAGGGACAAAAGCCGGCTGCAAACCTTATAATGCAGGCATAACAAAATTCCAAATCGATACCTTCATATTATATTAGGGGAACAAGCTTCTGCCTGTGAAACTTTCGCAGCAGAAGCTTGTTCTCTGTTTAGCGCAAACTCAGCTAAATCTTTTCCCTAAAAATACCTCTATTTTCCTTCCAAAATTGCAATCTTGAGCATCTCATTGGAAATATTCAGCGCATGGTCGCCGATTCGCTCGAAATCCGTCAGCATATCGGAATAGGAGATGCTGCTTTCTCCGGAGCATTTTCCGCTTTGTATTCTCTCATACATATTGCCTTTGTAGTGCAGGGTCATATCGTCAATCTTCTGCTCGTATGCCGCCACTCTTTCATGCCAGTGTATCATATCCTCCGGCGTTTCCAGCAGGATGTCAAAGACCTCGTCACAGACCTTTTGCATTTCCACGATCTCCTCCTTGGCCTCCTCCGACAAAGCCAGCTTTTTATCCCAAATCATATAGGAATATTCGGCAATATTCATGGCATGGTCACCCATTCTTTCAATGTTGCTGGCAATATAGAATAAGGAATTGTAAATCTGACTTCCCTTTTCCGTGCTTTCAAAAGATACTGCGTGTACCGCATTGCCGGAAATGGCTTTATTTAAAAAGTCGATGTACTGCTCCCGTTCCTCAATCTCCTTAAAGCGTTCACCCCGCTTTTCTCCTTCTTTTTTCTTCAAAATGGAGAAGGATTGGTGCACATTTTCCTTTGCCATGCCGAGCATTCTGGTCAGCTCCTTCTTGATGCTTTCCATGTAAACCACGGAAACGCCAAGCTTATCCATACCGATATGCTTCGTATCCATCAAATAGAGGGTCTGCATACCCTCGCTCTCTTCCTTTCCCTTGCCCTTTAACAGGAAGCTTGCCAGCTTCGGCAGATAGGTACCGAAAGGCAGCAGCAAAATGGTGGTCACCACATTAAACAAGGTGTGCAGGTTCGCAATCTGCGCCGAAGGATTGTCCGGCGTCAGGCCGACCATCGTCGGAATCAGCGGCGTAGTCAGACACAAAATGGTAAACACAATGGTTCCGAACACATTAAACATAATATGGATCAGGGTTGAGCGCTTTGCATTCTGGCTTGTGCCGATGGCTGCCAACAGAGCCGTGATGCAGGTACCGATATTCTGACCGAACAGTACGAAAGCCGCGCCGTTTAATCCAATCAAACCGCTGTTTGCCAAGGCCTGTAAAATGCCGACGGAAGCCGAGGATGACTGAATGATGGCTGTAAATATGGTTCCCGCCAAAATACCGAGAATAGGGTTTTGGAACTTGGTCAGCAGACTGATAAATTCCGGAGAATTTGCCAGAGGCTTCATTGCCGTACTCATCATCCCCATTCCGATAAACAAAACACCAAGTCCTGCCAAAATTTCTCCGTAATGCTTAATCCTGTCATTTTTAATGAAGACAATGGCGGCTACCCCCAGAAAAGCGAGCAAAGGAGCCACTTCTCCCACATTCAACGCAATCATCTGACCGGTAATCGTGGTTCCGATATTGGCACCCATAATAATCCATACGGCTTGATTTAAGGTCATCATTCCGGAATTGACAAAACCCACCACCATAACCGTTGTGGCGGAGGAGGATTGAATCACTGCCGTAATCACGGCACCCACCAAAACACCTATAAAACGATTGGCAGTGATTTTTTCCAAAACCAGTTTCATTTTGTTGCCCGCAGCCGCTTCCAGGCCGACACTCATCATCTGCATTCCATACAAAAACAGTGCCAAACCGCCCAAAAGAGCCATTAAATCTGTAACAGACATATACATTTTCCCATTCTTATCCTACTATTTCCTTTTGACTATACTTTCCTTTATCAATTTCTGCGCTTGTATCAGCACGATCGGCGCCAAAGCCAGAGCAAAAATATATGTTAACTGTGCGCCGCTTAAAGGCACAGCAAGGAACAGATTTTGGAAAATCGGTATGTAGAGTACCAAAGCCAGCAAAAGAATACCGCTTGATAAAGCCAGCAGGCTCCACTTGTTGCTAAAGAAACCGATTTTTGCAATAGAATACTCGCTTCTGCAGTTCATTCCGTGGAAGAGCCTTGCAAGGGTGAGCGCCGCAAAAGCCATGGTGCTGGCTGTCTTTTCATCGGTCTGTAAGCCCCTGAAATAAGCGAGCAGAGTTGCACTTCCAATCAATATGCCGTAGAACAAAAGCTCTCTTAAGAATTTTTTGGTCAAAATACCTTCCTTCGGATTGCGAGGTTTATTTTCCAGCAGTCGCTTATCGGAAGGCTCCATACCGATGGCCAGCGCCGGTAAGGAATCGGTCAGCAGATTGATAAAAAGCAGATGCACCGGTTCAAAAGGAGAAGCCAGAGCTGCAAAGGAGCAGAACAAAACCACCAAAATCGCCGCCGTATTGCCGGAAAGCAGGAATTGAATGGCGTTCATGATATTCCGGTACACATTTCTGCCGTTTAACACCGCCTTCATGATGGTCGCAAAATTATCATCCGCCAATACCATCGCCGCTGCATCTTTAGACACCTCCGTACCGGTAATGCCCATAGCCACGCCGATATCCGCCTTTTTCAGTGCCGGCGCATCATTGACGCCGTCCCCGGTCATGGATACAATATGTCCCTTTTTCTGCCACGCCCCCACGATACGAATTTTATTTTCCGGTGATACACGGGCATAGACGGAAACCTTTTCCAGACAGGCATCCAGTTCCTCGTCGCTCATTCTGTCAAGCTCCTGACCCGTCAGCGCCCTGTCCCCTTCTCTGTAAATGCCGATTTGCCTGGCAATAGCTCTTGCCGTTACCTTATGATCGCCTGTGATCATCACCGGCTTGATACCGGCACGAATGGCATCCGCCACCGCCTCCGTTGCTTCCTCCCTCGGCGGGTCAACCATTGCCGTCAGGGCCGTAAAGGTATATCCGTACTCGCTTTCCAGAGAAAGACTCTCTCCCCCCACGCTGTCCTTATAGGCGAAGGCCAGCACGCGCAGACCGTTTTCGGAGAAATGCCGGTTTGCCTGCAAAATCTCCTCCTTGTCCGCCTCCGTAATCGGCCGCACGCCTCCTTTGCTCATTATATTTTCCACTCTGTCCAAAAGCACATCCACCGCACCCTTGGTAAACAGAGTTCTCTTGCCGTGTACCTTGTATTCCGTACTCATCAACTTTCTGTCGGAATCAAAAGCCAGCTCCGCTAGGCGAGGCATCTGGCTTCTGACATCCTCTTCCGTGGCGCCCAGATGTACCAGGCCCGCCTTTCTTGCCATGGTTAAAAGCGCCACTTCCGTAGGATCGCCGATGTCCTTTTTCTCATCCAGTCGGGAATCATTGTTTAAAATTGCATTATACAAAAGCAATCTGTGCCCGTACTCATCCAGATTAAGCTCCTCCGGCTGATAAATCGCGCCGTCAATAAAGACCTGCTTAACCTCCATCTTATTCTGGGTCAGGGTACCGGTTTTGTCGGAGCAGATAACGGAAACACAACCCAGACTCTCCACAGCCTTCAAATCTTTAATAATGGCATTGTCTGCCGCCATTTTTCTGGTACCGATTGCCTGCACGATGGTAACAATGGAGCTCAAAGCCTCCGGCACCGCCGCCACCGCCAAAGCCACGGCAAACATCATCGCACTCAGAAGATCCGCTCCCTGGGAAATGCGCAGACCGAAGACCAGAGCGCTGATCAGCATAATGATGATTGCCAGATTTTTGCTGAACTTATCCAAGCTAAGCTGCAAAGGAGTCTTCTTGCTTTTGGTTTCATTCATCAGACTGGCGATCTTACCCATTTCCGTTTGCATACCGGTGGCTGTCACCAGCACATTGGCGCGTCCGTAGGTTACCAGGCTGCCGGAAAAGACCATATTGCTTCTGTCCCCCAAAGCCAGCTCCTTGTCAATCTCTATATCTTCCTTATCAATATTGGTGGACTCTCCGGTCAGAGAGCTTTCATTCACCTGCAGGGAGAAGTTGGAAACAATACGTCCGTCCGCTACAATCATATCCCCCGCTTCCAAGAGAACGATATCACCCGGCACAATTTCCTTAGAAGCCAGCTCCTTTTTGACGCCGTCCCGCAGCACTTTGGCTTTCGGGGAGGAGAGCGCCTTGAGGGAATCCAAAGATTTTTCCGCTTTGACATACTGCACGGTTCCCAAAACGGCATTGAGCACCAGCACCACCCAAATCACGATACTGCTTTCCATATTGCCGGAAAGCATGGAAATACCCGCTGCCACAATCAGAATAATAACAATCAGATCGGCGAACTGGTCGGCAAAAATACGCCAAATGGGCTTTTTCCCTTTTTCTTCCAGAACATTTTCACCGTACTCCTTTCGTTTTTGCACGGCAGCTTCTTCACGTAAACCCTGCTCTGTGCCATAGGCTTCAAAGAGCTCTTCTTTGCTTAACTGATAAACCTCTTTCATAAAATCTCCTTTTACTTACTATCCTCCTTGCCGGCGCAAAGTCTATATAAAGCATAAAAAAAGACTCTCTGCGCACGCAAAACACATGCACAAAAAGTCTTGTCTAACCAAATAACGGTCATCTAACCTCCGGTTTCCGCAGAAACGTCCTGACGAAAGCTAAAACACAAGAACCGGCGTCCATGTGCAACTACTCCCTCTTTGCTAGGGACAATATAGCAAATTCCGAGGGCTTTGACAAGTAGGAAGGGTGAGAAATTTTATTCCGGAATTTTAAGGGTGCACAGGCTCGCCGCAGGTGATATAATAAACAAAAAATCGAAAGGAGAATCTATCATGAGCACACAAAACAGCCCTGCCGTATCCTATTTTGACGGAGGCCTTTTACAGCTTATCGGCTGGCAGATTTTGGGAAGCCTGGTGACTGTTCTTACTTTGGGCATCTGCTTTCCTTGGGCAATTTGTATGATTTACAGCTGGGAGGCCAAGCATACGGTCATCAACGGACACCGCCTGCGTTTTACCGGCACTGCCATTCAGCTCTTCGGGCAATGGATCATCTGGCTTTTGCTTTGCCTGGTTACCTGCGGTATCTATTCCTTTTGGCTCAACATCGCCTTGAAAAAATGGAAGATAAGACATACGGAATTTGCCGACTAATCTACAAACGGCAGACTCGGAAACCTCTCCGAACCTGCCGTTTTCTTCATTTAATCATATATACTTTCGCTGGAATACTCTAACACCGCTCCCGTATAGGCATCTACGCTGATTTCGTACTCCTTTTCTCCGCTGTGGAACTCGATCTCATAATCAATATGATTATAATCTCTGTCCAGCTCTACCCACATCATGGATACCGTATCGGCACTTACTCCCGCCGTCTGCAGGGCAATGCTCTTTGCCTGCTCTTCTCCGATTAAATTCTGGCTGTTTACCACACCTGCCTGTCCGCTTTCTGCCGGTACCGTCTGTACTGCCGCTGTGCTTGTCTGCACCGCCGCCTGGGTGCTTTGCTGTGTCTGTGCTGTCGTACTCTCCTGCACCTGTACTGCCGCTACCGTGCTCTGGGCATAAGCCGTGTTTACACCTCCCGTCTGTACTCCGGCAGCATTGCTGCAGGCTCCCAAAAGTACCGCACTCGCCAAAGCGGATATCCATATCGTAGATTTCCTGTTAAGCATATCTATTCCTCCTTGTATTCAAAATGATATAAATGTTGTTGAATTTTTGTTTCTATGGGCTTATCTTAAAGCACAAAGATTAAACAAAAATTAAAAGGAGAAATTTTTTTTTTTGTTTATATTCCGTCAAGGACATTCCTGTCCAATGTTTAAAAGCTCTCAAGAAAGCATTGGTTTCCGTATAACCCAGCAGACAGGCAATTTCATCCGTGCCAAGCTGCAGGTTCAGGTAGCCGAAAGCCATAGATTTTTGAACGCTTTGCAGCTGCTCCTTATAGCTTGTATTCTCTGCGGACAAATTTCTTTGTAGGCTTCTTACGCTGAGGCCAAGCTTTCCGGCAATATGCTCTGCACTGAAGCAGCCGCCCGGTATCGCCGACAACAGCTCCTGCTGCACAAAGTTCGTAAAGGATTTCTCCTGTTCCGCCATTGCCAGTTGCCGGTTCAGCTCCGGTTCGATGTAGGAAAACATTACATTGTTATGGGGCAGAAATGCCCGCTCCAAATCTCTTTTGTCAAATACGATTTGGTTGTAACCCGCTTTTTGCGGCTGTATCCCGAAATGCTTTATTGTATCGGCTTCATAAGTAAAGGGACTCTCCACCAGCAAAGGTACGATACGCTCCCCTGTACCCGTCCTTAAGATACTGAGCAACAAGAGCTGCTCGTTCAGCACGGCAAATTTCGGCAGCTCCTGCTGCCTGTGTACATAGGTAAAATGTACGCTTACAGAGCTGTCGGAGATGATATATTCTGCTTCCACCGGCCCCAGCAGTTTCTTAAATTTGGAAAATCTTTTGATTGCCTCCTCTCCGTTTGCCGCAGCCAAAGCGGCAAAAAGGGAGGGCATAAACATCTGTATGTTCCCGATATCACTCAATATGACAATGACGCTTTCCGGAACCTCCTTGTCCAGCTCCACCAGCATATTGTAGTATTCTATGGGATTCAAATGCAGCTCTTCCCGCCAGAGCTTATTGGGTATTTTCGCTTTTTTC
>JBGZHY010000010.1:0-3620 GCA_041848045.1 Lachnospiraceae bacterium | reverse complement strand
ATTCTTTCAAAAAACCCCATTCACTATTTCTCCTATCTTACTTAGCTTGTCTGCCGCCAAAAATCGCCGTTCCAATCCTGACAAGAGAAGCCCCTTCCTCTATGGCAATCCTAAAATCGCCTGACATCCCCATAGACAAATACTCCACCTGTACATTATCAATTCTTTTGGCGTTTATGTCAACTGCTATTTGCTTCAAGTTACGAAATACTTCTCTGTTCTCTTCTTCATCCTCCACAAAAGGCGCCACCGTCATCAGTCCCACAATCCGCAAATGACGAAAAGTCCCGAAGTCCTCCAGCTGAGCAAAAAGCTCTTCTTTAGAAAATCCGTACTTGGATGCCTCCTTCGCAACATTCACTTCCACAAGCCCCCGAACAACAATATCCTTCTTCCGAGCCTCCTCTTCAATTATTCGTGCCAGCTTCAAACTGTCTATGGAATGAATCAGCTCCACCTTTCCCAGAAGCGAACGTACCTTATTGCTCTGCAGATGCCCAATCATATGCCAGCGGATATCGGTCGGCAGTCTGTCCCGCTTTTCCAGCAATTCCTGCACCTTATTTTCTCCGAAATCCCTGATGCCGCAGTGATACGCTTCCAGTATCGTTTCCACAGTTTGGGTTTTACTGACTGCAATCAGTCTGATATTGTCTTTATTTATATCATTTTTGTGACATACTTTTCTTATCTCTTCTTTAATTTTTTCTAACTTTTCTCTTATCATTCCGTCCCTCTACTGATAAACAAAGTCATTTTCATTGACATTCTCGGGATTGATCAGGATATGGTCATACACGTTCAGACCGTATTTCGTTCCCTTTTCTATGGTATAATACTCATCATTGCTCGTTATGACATCAATTTTTTTAAAGACCGCATAGCCCTTGTTAATATTGTACACACCGCTCAAGCTGCCCTTATCTCCTACCTGATAACGTTCTCCCGAAGGAGAAAGCAGATAATCCCCCGCCTGTATCGCCGAATCCTCTGCCATGCTGATGTAATAATACTCCGCATCCAGTCCGTATATACCCACGGTAGTAAATTCTATACTCGTACCGCTTTCGCCGTACACTTCCTTGTTGAATCCTATATCCGTACTGTTACCGCCTTTGACGGCATAAGCCAGGGGCACTCGGTAAAACTCCTTTTCGAAAACGGCTCTTTTGGGTATTTTTAAGCCGCTTGCTTTTCCGCTCTCAATTTCAAAATCAATATAGCGCTCGCCCGTAAAATGTACCAGGTACTTGTCAAAATCAAGCCTGCCGTACTGCCGGCCGTCACTGCCCGTAAAGGTGGAATAATCCGCCTTTGCCTCCAGGTTTTCTGCCGTAAAACGTATTTGCAGCTTTGTTTTATCCCCATACAACTGTAAATCCTCTTCACGCAGAGGAAAGATAAGGGACCAGTCCTCCGCGGTAATCAGCTTATAAACCGCCATACCGGCATCCACCTTGCTTCCCGCTTTAATATGGGCACTGCTGTATTTCGTTTCATCGAAGCTGCTCTGCTGCACGCTGTCCGGCTGCAAATCCTCCATCCCGTCGATGATGAAAGAAACCAAACCGGTTGCGGGAGAAGTCACTTGGGTATAAGCGATATTTTCCTCCTTTAGTTTTTCCTCCAGACTCTCCAAGGAAGATAGATTGGCGTATTCCAGCATAGCCGCATGCAGCAGATACTTTTTATCATAAACCGCCGAAAAAGCCCCGTCACGATAGGATGCCGAGAAGGCGGAAAGATCGTTTTTGATTTTGCGCAAATCCTCATCACTGATGTGCAAACCGTCCAGCCCGTTATCCTTCATAAACTTGGTCAGTGAACCTGTCCCGTCAATGGAGTAAATTTTGGAGCCTACAGCCACATGTCTGGCTTCCCGGACAAAATAATTTACACTGCCGGCGGAAGGTGCATATTGCACACTCTCCTCCCGAAAAATAAGACCCCGGTGCCCGGTATCCTGTACCATCCCGCCTGTCACGACCTCATAAAAGCGCACCTTATCTCTTCTCACATAGGAAATCACCATAACAAAAAGATATATAAATAAAATAATAAAAATAATCTGCCCGATGTTTAAGCGCCTTCTCGTCTTAAATTTTTTTATCTTATTTCCTTTATTTTGCAATGCTTTCTACCCGTATTCCTTTTTTCACGATAATTCATTATAAACCAGAAGCAACCTTTAAGCAAGAAAAAAGAGCTCCCGCCGCGTAAGCGTAAAGAGCTCTGCATAAACAATATTTCCTCCAAAGCGGGAGCTTATAAAGCAAGTACAACATTCTTTTTGGCATTCTCCGGCAAAAATTCCAAATCCGCAGAAACGCTCAAAACAAAGGTAATCTTGTGCTTTTCTCCCAACTTTTCCAATATATCAATCGTACTGGTAATATCTGAAACTTCAAGGCAGGCAAGTTTTAAGAAACTATCTAAAAATACATACTCCAGATCATAATCCTGTGAAATGATTCCTGAAATGAATCCAATGAAAGCCTCGGAGCTCGTAATCGGATACTCGCTCACGTTAATCAAACGTATCTTATTGTTCAGCTCATACATATTCTTACAGCTTTTGTCCAGGTAAACCACATTTCCATGGGCTTCCTTTATCACGGCATTGGCCTTCTCCAATAAATGTACCGTCTTTCTTTTTCCTTTCTGACCACAAATAATATTAAGCATGTCTTTGCCCTCCTTCAGATTATATGTAAAAACCATCAATTTATAGCATAATTATAGGATGTTTATGTGAATTTTTCAAGACTGTTCTGATAACACTTGCAAAATTTCATTCATATTTTCATACAACTCTGTCCGGTTCGCCGCTTTCAACACGACACTGACATAGTTTTTTCCATCCCCTTCCTTTTTCTGGGCAAGCACCAGGCATGAACCTGCCGCCTGGGTCGTACCGGTTTTCCCTCCGATCAGCTGTAAGCCTGCGGGAATCTGTACTTCTCCCAAAACATACTTATTGCTGTTGTCCCAGTGATTGATAAACGTTTCGCCGTTTGCCAGGGTATAGGTCGGCTCGTAAGCAGGCGTCAGCGCAATCTCCCGAAACAAATCGTAGCGCATGACTTCCCGCATAATCAGGTACAAATCATACGCTGTACTGTAATGCCCCTCCTGGGTCAGGCCGTGGGCATTCCGAAACTGCGTACCGCTTGCGTAGATATAGGCAGCCTCTTCATTCATCTTTTCGGCGAAAGCCTCCGTACTGCCGGAAAGATGTACCGCAATAGCGTTGGCGGCATCATTGCCGGACGGAAGCATCAAGCCATACAGCAGCTGACGCAGCGTCAAGGTATCCCCCGGCTGAATATGCGCCAGACTGGCACCCGCTTCCGTAACCACAACCGCCTGGGTCAAGGTAACCTCATCATCCAAATCGCCGTATTTCAAAGCAAGAAGCAGGGTCATCAGCTTGGTCGTGCTGGCAGGATTCATTCTTTGGTATACATTTTTTGCAAAGATAATCTCCTTACCCTGTGCACCAAGCACCAGCCCCGCTTCCGCCCCATAATGTTCAGTGCTGATCAGATCTGCTTCTACCACCGCGATATCGGAGGCATAAGCCTCCACCCCGGGAGCGCCTCCGTTTGCCGAATATATTT
>JBGZHY010000009.1:0-4344 GCA_041848045.1 Lachnospiraceae bacterium | reverse complement strand
GTACATTCCCACACAGAAAGGATTCGATATGAAGAAAAAAGTATGTTTGGCTTTTATGCTGCTTGCCCTGTGCGGCAGTGTAACGGCTTGTTCCGTTTTGCCTTTTTTGCGCAACAAGGAGCAGGAAACAGAGGAAAGCAGCAGAAAAAAGAAAAAGAAGACTGCGCGTACGGAAGAAGAAAGCACGACGGAGGAAAGCAACAAGGGTGATGAAAAGGGGAAGGTCGAAAATATCCTTGAAAAATTGCATGTTCAAGTGCAAACCCATAATATTATTCCCTTTTATGAATCGGAGCAGGGAAGCGTAGCGGAACTGTCCTATGATGTTCTACTGGTGGAAGATTCCTATCCCGCGCTGCAAAGCAGCCTGCAGAAGATAAGCAACTTCCATGTAGAGGATTTCAGGGACAGGGTCCGGCAAATGCAGGAAGCTCAGGCAGATGCCGAAGCCGCCTATGCTCATTATGCGAGCGGTACCTATGCCCTCATCGGCTACCCTTTACGGGCAGATTCACGCATTTTCAGTTTTTCTCTTTCTTATGACAGCTATTTCTACTTAGACAATGGCAATCATGACTTAAACCGCAGCCTTGCCTATGTGCTGGATACCGAGGACGGCAGTATATTGCAGCCTGCAGATGTCGTTAAAGAGGAGGATATGGAAGCTTTCCTGGCGGTCTTTGAGAAGGATCTGCAAAGACAAATGAAAGCGGAACATTCCGACAGTATGCCGTCCGAGGCTTCTTTGTTCATTCGGGAGGATGCCGCCACCGAGTTGCGCCGCCTTTTCCGGGACGGCACAGTCACGGATCCGGATACCTTAAGCTGGGCTATGTCCGGCAGCGGTGTTTACCTGTATATCGCACCGCATACCCTTTCCGATTTCCCTAACCGAAGCCTGTGCCTGTCCGCCTCCTACGATGAGCTGGAGGGCATCATCAAGGAAGAATATCTTCCTTCCGGGGATTTTATAGAAAAGCTCCGGCCGGGAAACAGCTATTATCTTCCAAGGAAAAACGGAGAAGACAGACGTCTGTTTCTTTATGCCGAATATTCCGAGTACCTTATGTCATCGGGAGATAGCATCGAAGGCACTCTGTACATGGAATTGGAGGATGCCGTATTTTCCGTTCCGACGAAGGCCTTCGATATTGATTTTTACCTGGTGCATCAGCAGGATAAAAACTTCCTCTTAGCTACCTTGCACTTATGGGAAGGCTACGCCGATACCTACGTTTATGATTTGAACGGAGAGGAAATCCGGGAAAGCTTCTTCATAGACGGCGCTCTGCACATGCCTACCGAGGGCATATATGAGAGTATCTCCGACACGGAAAGCGTCCTTACCGCAAACTGGAGCATGGAGCCGGATTCTATTTTCATCAAATCGCTGTACTTCATTTTCCAAGATGACGATTTTTACAATGAATATCTCCTGCATGAAGACGGCTCTCTCGAAGCAAAGGATAATTGGTTTCTTGCTACCCCTTTCACGGCTTCTGCAAAAATCCGGGTTAAGGAAGATACTCCGGCTTTCTTCGTGGATGAAGATGGTATAGAAACGGAAGAAACCGTAATCAAAAAGGACAGCATCCTCTATTTACAAGGCTGCAACTTCAATGACCGCCTGGGCTTTATGACGGAGGACGGAACCCTTCTGGTCTGCCCCGCAGTCTTTGCAGAAGCCGGCTTAAGCCTTGGCGACGGTGCTACCGACATTGATGAGGTCTTTGAATTGGTTTGGGAAGATTGATCCCCGACATCAAAAAACGCTTAAACCTGCGCTTGATTTCAGGTTTAAGCGTTTTTATTTGCAGCCTGTATCCGCCGAAGCGGTAAAAGTCAGGTGCTTTCTAGTCCAATACATTGCGAATGGCAACCGGATTTCTGTAATCCCAAGGTGATAATTTTACGCCGGAGCTTTCGTTAGAGGCATGTACCACCTTGCCATCCCCGATGTAAATCGCCACATGGTTGATTCTGCTTCCGCTGCTGTAGAAAAGCAAATCGCCAATCTGCATATTCTCGGCACTGACCTCTCTGCCCTGGGTGGACTGGGAAGCGGAATTGCGCAGCAAAGACTTCGATGCCGCATTCTTGAATACATATTGGGTAAAGCCGGAACAGTCAAAACCTGCCGGCGTATTGCCGCCGTATTGATACTTACCGCCGAGAAAGCTGAGGGCATACTCCACCAGCTTCTGTCTGCCCGCCGAAGCGCTTGTCAGTTCAGTCAACACCGTGTCCCTGGCTGAGGACTTCGCCTGCATCCCCGGTCCGTACAAAATACCCGTGGCTACAGCAGTCGTCGGTCCTGCAAAGGAAGATGCCGTATTTGCCGTATCCGCCTTTTCGCTTGTTGCGGCACCCGGATCTGCAAGCAGGGCAGAAGCCGCGCTGTCCTTCTTCTCCGTATCCAAAGGACTGCCGTGTACCTGCGCCGCATCAATGGCCTCTTCTATCTCCGGCTCATCAAATTCCGGCTGCTCTTCCGTCGTACTGATCACCAGCGCGTCTATTTTTTCCGTCGTATTTTTCTTGGTGTCTGCAAGGCTAGTCATGGCGCCCGGCACACACATCCCACAAGCCAATATTCCGGTCAGTATCATCAGTCTAAACTTTTTCATTGCCTTCTCCCAATCTATTTCCAAGGGGCAAAGCCCCCTCAAATCTATCTAAAACATAGACACCACTTTCACAGGATTTCTGTAATTATAGTGGCTTACCTTAATGCCTGTTTTCTCCGTGGATGCGGATATTACCTTACCGTTTCCGATATATATCCCTACATGGTTGATAGCGCCGTTTGCATAAAACAGCAAATCTCCCGGCCGCATGTTGCTTACGCTTACTTCCGTCCCCATATTTGCCTGTGCTCTGGAGGAATGGGGTAAGCTCTTGCCCAATATCTCAGCCATAACGTATCTGGTAAATCCTGAACAATCCACTCCTGTATAAGGGTTCACACCGCCCCATACATACGCACCGCCCTCAAAGGAAAGTGCCAAATCCACTATCTTCTGGCGCAGCATCGTTTCCTCGTCCACGCTCTCTTTTGTCGTTTCAAATATCAATCCGACGCCGTTAGAGGCTTTGATATAACCCTCTCTGCCCTCTATCTCAACCTTAACCCAATCACCGTCCGTGATTTCTTCCACTTCCAAAATGCTGCCCTTGTCTACACCCATCACGGCTTCCGCGCCGATGTTCGCTTCATCGTAAAGGGAAATACCCTCTTTTTGAACCTTAATATTATATACCGTTTCCGTAATAATTTCGCTTGCTTCTACTGTATATTCCGTACTTGATGTTTCTGCCATTACATGAATAGGGCTACTTACCATTATAGCGCTGAGCGTGAAAATAGCAAGCCCCAAATTCATTCCGTGTTTAAACATTTCGTCATACTCCTTCGGTCAAATTGTTACTTTTTAAATTCATTTGTTAAGCAAATGTTACGACCCAAGTATAATTTCTTTACGAACTGATGTCAAGCAAAATATGATATTTTACCCTATTTAAACACTTTGTTTATATTTCATTTATATTTATATCCCTGCAGGCACAAAAAAGCCGCCCCGCAAAACCCTTGTCTTATCAGGGCGGAGCGGCAGTCTGTCCTATTTTTTGCGATACATATTGATAAACCAGAAGATAATCAGCACACAAACCAAAGGCCCCAGCACCGGAGCCAGAAAATCCAGCACACCTTCCACTACCCGGAACAAAATGAAGAAGATGGTAAACACAAGGGCAAAAAACACGGCGACAAGCAATAAAAATCCTGCTCCCGTGAGCCGAAAGCTTTTCACATTCGTACGCTTTTCATTGCCGTAATCATCCGTATAGCTTTGCTGTCCGTCACCGTAACGGGGCGGAACATATTCCGGCTGCTCTTTTACTTCCCCCGCGGTATTTTCCCGAAATCCGGCTGCCTCCTTTATGGAATGGGCTAAAAGTCGCGGATCGCCCAGCTCGTCCACAATTTCCTCTTCTTCCCGTCCTCTTGCCTTTTCTTCCTCAATGTAGGAGGCATAGTATTTTATATTCTCATCCACCAAAGCCTGGGAGCCCGTCACGGACAAGGCTCTGCCAAGACCCTCCAAAAATTCTTCTTTCCTCATATCCCGTCCTCGCTTTTACTGTATGCAGCGAAGCTTCAGCACCCCTTCTATGGCTGCCAGCTCCTGCAATAAAGATTCTTCCGCCCTACTTTCCAAATCAAGCATGGTGTATGCAAATTTGTCCCTGCTTTTATTCGTCATGTCCGCAATATTGATGTTGTATTTCGCCAGTATCGTCGAAATCTGCCCGATCATATTCGGCACGTTCTTGTGCAGAAGG
>JBGZHY010000008.1:0-4211 GCA_041848045.1 Lachnospiraceae bacterium | reverse complement strand
CACCTGTTCAGATGCTCTGTTTGTCATGCGATTTTCAAGGTACTGATTGAGGCTTAAGCCTTCCTCCGGGCTATCTAAAACATCTGATGATGTTTTATTCAAAAAACTAATTTTCCTGTTGACTTTTAATAGTTAGTCTTTGATTTATTGTATTAAAAGCTTGGCAGCGCCGTATATGCCGGCATCGTTGCCGAGCGTTGCCAGCACCACCTTCGCCCTGTTACGGGATATCGGCAGGTAGTATTCAAAATATCTGCCGATCATATCCGTCAAAAAGGTACCGGCTTTGGACACGCCTCCGCCGATTACAAAAATATCCGGATCTGTAGTCATCGCCAGATGAGATATGGCAATACCCAGGTATTTACACACCAGCTCCATCGTGGCAAGCGCCAGTTCATCTCCCTCTTTTGCCATATCCAGCACATCTTTTGCACTCAGATTTTCACCGAAATCACGCATTTTGGAAGCCTTACTCTCTCTCTCCAGAATACGCTTGGCTTCCTTAACGATACCCGTCGCACTGGCAATCTGCTCCAAACAGCCATGACCGCCGCAGTTGCAGGCCTCTTCTTCTCCCTCTCGCACATGCATGTGTCCGACCTCTCCGCCTATGCCGTGTCTGCCGGATACAATTTTCCCATCCACGACAATACCGCCGCCGACACCGGTTCCCAGGGTAAGCAAAACAATATCGGAATAACCCTTTGCTCCTCCCTGC
The DNA here is from genome assembly GCA_041848045.1 of Lachnospiraceae bacterium. Lineage (GTDB taxonomy): Bacteria > Bacillota > Clostridia > Lachnospirales > Lachnospiraceae > CAKAHY01. Next base: position 3,490 of record JBGZHY010000008.1, on the reverse strand, counting down.
CAGCTCTCTCCCAGTGCCGCCACATTGGCATCATTACTGAGGGCAACCGGCATACCGTCCAGCGCCTCCGATAAAATTCTGGCCGGATATAAGTCCTTCCAGTGCAGGTTCACGCAAATCTCCACGTAGCCGTCCGGCATAACCGGTCCCGGCACACCCATACCTACGCCCACACAATCCAAAAGAGTATATCCTAAGTCCGTGACGGAACCGCGTATGGCTGCCGCAATATCCTGTAATACAGCCATGTGTCCCTTTTCTTTATTGGTTCTGATTTCCCACTTTTTAATCAGCTCCCCTTCCACCGTAAAAATTCCCAGTTTAATGCTGGTTCCTCCTACATCCACGCCTACACTTATTTTCCCCATTTTGATATACCCTTTCCGCTTATTTTAACTTTATTTCCTGTAATTTCGAAGCGCTCAGCACAATATATTTATTGTCCGCCAAAGAAACCCTCTGCATATACTCCATATCCATCTCAAAAGGCGCCTCAAACTTCAGCTGTCCCGACATATTGTAAATACGCAGCACGCCATCCTGCATATAGAAGTATACATTATTTTTGTCTATTCCGAAATAAGAATATTCTCCCTCCAGATCCTTGGAAAAAAGCAAGCTTCCGTTTGCCCGATAAACCGTAAAGCGATAAGGTTTTTCGGCGTTGACCAGCTTATAAACCAAGGCGACATACTTATCGTTATAGCTTGCAGCATGAATTTCTTCCGCCTGTTCCTCCCCCACCGGATAGGACTTGATTAACTCCGGTGACAAAAGATTTCTGGAAGAAAAAAAGTATATTCCCGTATCGGCAAGGGCAAAGGAATAGTTCGCATCCATATAGCGCACCCTGGCAATCAGGCTGTTGACGAAAGCCTCATCAAAACCGCCCACCAAACGGTTGGCTATACTTTTTCCGATTTCGGAAAAATCGTAAAACACAACTCTGCCCCGCAGCTCCCCTGCCCGCACATACTGATAGGCTACGATCAGCTGCTGTCCGCCGGGTGAAAGGGATAAATCCGTAGGGTAGCCGTCCCCCGATAATTTGGACTTGATGCTGATGTCCACTGCCGTACCGTCATAATTATAGAAATTGATGTAAGAGGCATTACTGTCTTCCACAAGACTTGCCACCACGCCGGTATCCGAAATCACCATCTTACTGATGGGCAACAGTGCCCGAATTTCGCCCACTCTCCCGTTTTTATCAAAGGTCAAAATCAGATTTCCTTTTCTGTCGGCAATGGCAATGTAATTCTGTGATACCGAAATAAAAGGATCTTTCATTTCGTAGCTGTCAATCCACAGCTCCTTGCCGCTTTCATCCATATACAGCACACCGTCTTTGGAGTATTTGATGATGTCGGAGGCAAAGGAGGCGTACGCCACAAAACTTCCCGCACTCATATCCTTTTCGGCGCTCACGGTATACTTGGTGTACTTATTAAAGCGATTATACAAAAAAATAAGCAAGGCAAGGACAAGAAACAAAACCAAAATACCGGCAATGATTTTTCCGATATCAAGGCTTCGTCCCTCCGGCAGTATATCCTGTTCCCGCTCCACATCATGCATGGATATGATTTTCCCGCCGTTTCGTATGTTTTTGTTATCCCCACCGCTCATTCTCGTATATCCTACTTACTTGTCGTTTTGTACAATTCCATGGCTTCACTCAAATTGGACAACTGCTTTTCCTGTATGAGCGCAGACAAGGCATCTATTTTTTCTTCCGTTAAAAATTCTTTACCGAGGTAAACCTCGTATTCGCTGCCAATGCGCAGGCTTAAATCTTTACGGCTGCTCTCCGTATTTTTCAAATCCTGCTCCAGAGCCGCTTTTTCCGCCTGCAAACTCTCTATCTTCGGCTTGGCCTGGCTGTTCAGCTCGTCGGTGATGATATTCTTCGTCACATTTTCAAAATTGTGCAGAGCCTCCTGACGCTTGCTGATCAAATCGGAAATCTCCTTCTCCGTATGGGAAATCTCATCATCAAAAGAAGCCAGATCATATTTGTCCTCGTTTTTATCCCCTTTGATTCCTTTTGTGATGGACTTTATTTTCTTTTGATTCAAGCGGATATCCTTATGCAGTCTTCGTATCGTGCCTAAAGCGGCTGCATTCTTATATTTGCTTATGTTGGCAATCAAAACATACAAGCCGCCGAAGACCGCTATACTGATCACGTAAATGATAATCAGACGAATATGGGCGTCCAGGTTCCAAGGCACAAAATAAAACACAGCCAGCGGAATCACGGCAAAGCACAGCAAAAAAACGCCTGCCATAATGCAAAAATCCGTTACGCTGCCCGGCATATACAGGGCTCTGTACAAAAGCGTGTCGCATAAGAAGGGAACACGATGATTGCGCATCTCATCCTTGATTTTTCGCTTAATTTCCATATTCTCATGATGCAACTGCGCCGTTTCCTCTGTAATACGCTCCTTAACCCCCCGGTTTCTGGCTTTTTCACGCTTTCCTCGTATTTTTTTTAACTTTTCCGCCAGAATAACATGCTCGTCATCATAGGTTTTCGTCAATTCCTGCAAGCGTGTCTTTAAGGTAATATCAATCTGATCCTGCAGTGCCTTCGTTTCCGCCTCTAAGGCATTGGCCTTTGCCAGCAGTGCATCTTCCAGCTGCACTACGCGTGCCTTCAATTCTTTTTCCTGTATCAGGGAGGCTTTGGCATTTGATAAAAACACATCCATATTTTCCATTTTGCTCATGATATACTCCTTATACTTGCCTATATTCCTGTTATAGTCTATACTTTTAACATCTTTTTGGTCAGGAGGATCTATGTTTCGCTTGTGGGCAAAACTTTTTGCGGATAATAAAATGCTAAAAGATTATGTTTGTATACGTTATGACTACAGCCTTTCACGCACCGATATGGTTCTTGGTGCCTTATCAGAGGCCTGCCGCCGCTTTGATTTGGCGGAACCGATATGGCTGCAGTCCAATATACAGGACTTTCAAAACTATTCCAAAACACGCTTTTATCAGGACAGTTTTGTGGAGTCCGTAGATTTTGATTATTTGGAGATTCAGGTTATAGAAGAATAGTTTTCTATAACCTTTTTAAAAGCGCTTCCCGTTCTTTTTCATATCCCGGCTTTCCCAGCAGCGCAAACATATTGCTTTTATAGCTCTCCACACCCGGCTGGTCAAAAGGATTGATACCCAGCACATAACCGCTTACGCCGCAGGCAAATTCAAAGAAATAAAATAACTGTCCCAGGCTGAAAGCGTTCATTGCCGGAATCTTCACCAAAAGATTCGGCACCTGTCCGTCGGTATGTGCCAATATCGTTCCGTTCATGGCGGATTTGTTTACAAAATCAATACTACGACCCGCCAGATAATTCATGCCGTCCGTATCCACTTCTTCTTCCTGCAGCAAAATCTCCCTCGGACTTTCTTCGACACTGAGCACCGTTTCAAACATTATCCTGGAACCGTCCTGGATAAACTGTCCCAT
>JBGZHY010000007.1:0-6120 GCA_041848045.1 Lachnospiraceae bacterium | reverse complement strand
TATCCGCCGCCATATCCGGCTCTATGATGGACAGGATATCCCTCAGCCGGCTTTCCGGAAAATCAATCTCTTCCTTCAAAGCGATGATATAGGCCTTTATTTTTTTTCGTATTGTTCCGAAATACACAAAAACAGGGCAGCCCACATAAACCAAGTCATGCATATCCTGCGGTACTCTGTATGTAAATACCCTGTCAATCCTGCTGTTTGACAATTCCAAAATCAGATCTGCATATTGCTTCGTCAATCCCTCTGCCCTTCTTCCTCTTCTATTCCCTTGTCAACTCTTCTGCCAGCTCATACAGGCGCATGCTGTTGGAGCCCTTAAGCAGAATAATGCTTTCCTCCCGCATATCTTCCTGCAGACGTGCAAGCAACTCCTCCCTGCTCTGAAAATGCAGCGCCTCCAAGCCCTCTCGTTCTTCCTTTGCCTTCGCATAAACATATGCGGCATTCTCTCCAAAAGTATATAAACAGGCAAGCTCCGTAAGGCCGGCTGCATAGGAGCCGACTTCCTCATGTAGACGCCGGCTTTCCCTGCCAAGCTCCTTCATATCCGCCAATACGGCAATTTTTTTTCTTCTGCCTCCCATATCCTTTAAAACCTGCAAAGCTGCCCGCATGGAATCCGGCGATGCATTATAACTGTCATCAATCAGTATACTGTTTCCTTTTTGCCGTATCTCCTGTCTGTGTCCCACGGTTTTAAATTCTTCCAGTTTTTTTGCCGCTGCCCTCACATCTGCGCCACATAAGCTTGCCGCTGTCAGCGCAAGCATGGCATTGCCCACCTGATGGGCTCCGGGTACCGGCAAGGAACAGGACACTTCTTCCCCTCCGATACTCGCCGTGAAATGAGCGAACCCTTCCCGTACGGACTGCTTCCGGACATAATAAGAAAAATTTTCTTCTTTTGGCAACGTACCGGCAAAAACCGGTATCTTCTCTACCCCCGGATAAGCCTCCGCCGCCAGTAAAATCCTGTCCTCCCCATTTACCAGCAGACGGGAGCCTGCCTTCATCTTATCCATGATGTGGAACTTTTCCCTGCAAATATCTTCCCGGGAGCCTAAAAATTCCATATGGGCATCCCCGATATTGCTGACAAGCGCCATATCCGGCGCTACAATATCCGCAATACGACTCATTTCTCCCGGTTCGCTGATGCCCATTTCGATCACGGCGATCTGTGCGTCTTTTGTAATACCCAATATCGTTAAAGGAACGCCGATTTGACCGTTGCTGTTTCCGCCGGTCTGATATACCTTGTATTTTACCGACAAAGCCGCCGCCGTCATTTCTCTGGTACCGGTCTTTCCTACACTTCCCGTAACGGCAACAAAGGGTATGGATAACGTTTTTCTATAGTATGCCGCCAAGTCCTGTATTGCGCGCAGGGTATTTTCCACCCGCAGATAAGTCATTCCCTCCGGCACGGGCAAAGCCTCTCCGGAAACAAAGCTGACCCTGCAGCCCCTGTGATACACATCCGGTATAAAACGATGGGCATCCACCTTTTCGCCCAAAAGCGGAATAAACAAATCCCCTGCACGGATATGGCGGGAATCAATGGCAAAGCCCTCCACATATCCCTGTCCGGCGCCTTCCATTGTTGCCCCGCAAATCCTTGCAATTTCCCGTATATCCCATCTAGGCATGTATTTTCCCTTTCTGCTTCGCTCTCTCTATTGCTTTTGCCACCTCGTCGGCGTCCTTAAAATAATGCCTTTGCCCGGCAATCTCCTGATAATCCTCATGACCTTTTCCGATAATGGCTATCATATCCCCTTTCTGCGCCTGCTCCACAGCATAAGCAATCGCCTCCGCTCTGTCGTAAATACAGACGTACTCCGCCTGCAAGGGTCGCATTCTGGATAAAATATCCTCTGTAATATCCTCTACTCTTTCATAACGAGAATTGTCCGCCGTAACAATACTCAAATCCGCCAGTTTTGCAGCGCTCTCCCCCATTCCGTAACGTCTGTCCTTGGAGCGGTTTCCGCCACAGCCGAAAAGTACCACCAGTCGTTTAGGCCGGTAATCCCGCAAGGTCTTCAACAGACTCTCCATACTCACCGCATTATGGGCATAATCTACAATTACCGTAAAGTTCTCATCACTGTATACAATTTCCATGCGTCCGTCTACACGCAAATCCTCCAGAGCAGTTTCCAAAACGCCCTGATCCAGCTTTAAGAATGTTCCCACCGCCACTGCCGCCAGAGCATTGTACACGTTAAACAGACCCGGAACGCCTACCTGTACTTCCAGATCCCGAAGCCCTCCTGTCACGAAGGAAATTCCCACAAAATTCTTTTTCTGCAGATATTTTAAGCGGGAGAAATAAAAATCCGCCTTCTTATCCTTACCGAAGGTAAAATTCGCTTCCGCATCCGAGCGATTCAGGATATCCTCCGCCAGAGGATCATCTTTGTTGATCAAAGCCAGCTTGCACTGTTTTAAAAATTCGATTTTGCAATCCAGGTATTCTGCAAAATCCTTATGTTCATCCTCTCCGATGTGATCCGGCGAAATATTGGTGAAAATGCCGTAGTCAAATGCTATGCCGTAGCTTCTGTCCATTTTAACCGCCTGGGAAGAAACCTCCATAACCACGTAAGAGCAGCCCGCTTCCCACATTCTGTGGAAGTGGCGGTGCAGCTCGTAAGATTCCGGTGTGGTATTCAGACTCGGTATTCTCTCTTCTCCGATAAAAATACCGTTGGTTCCCAGCATTCCGGTCTTTGCTCCCGACTTTTCCAGCATCGCCTTAAGCATATGGGTCACCGTGGTTTTCCCTTTGGTTCCCGTCACGCCGATTATGCACATTTTTCTTGCCGGATAGTCAAATAAGGCTGCGCTAAGCAGCGCCAGCGCCTGACGAGTGCTTTCCACCCGAATGATATTCAAGGGCTGCGCCGTCCCGACTTCTCTTTCCACAAGCACAAGGCTCGGCTTTGCCTTTGCAATCTCTTCGATATGCTCGTGCGCATCAAATTTACTGCCCTTTAAGCATATAAAAATATCCCCTTCCTGTAGAGTTTTGGTATTGTAGGAAATCGAGCGCAGCTCAACATCGTCACTTCCCTGCAACAAGGTATAGCTAAGCTCTTTCAGCTCTCTAAGTTTCATGGCAACCCCCTTTAAAATAAACCGATAATATCCCCGTTTTCATTCACATCAATCCGATGTGCCGCCGGCTCCTTAGGCAGCCCCGGCATCGTCATGATGTTTCCGGTAATCGCCACGATAAAACCGGCGCCGGCACTGACATAAAGCTCCCGAATATGAATATTGAAATTCCGCGGCCGCCCCAGCTTCTTTTCATCATCTGAAAAGGAATACTGGGTTTTTGCCATACAAATCGGAAAATGTCCGTAGCCCAGAGCGCTTAACTTTTCCATGGCTTTGCTTGCCGCCGCACTGTAGGTTACACCCTCCGCTCCGTATATCTTCTCGGCAATACAGGAAATCTTGTCGGCAATCGGCTGCTCCAATTCATATAAAGGCTTGAAATGGCCTTCCTTTTGCTCCAAGGTTTCCACCAGTTTCTTCGCCAGATCAAGGCCGCCTGCACCGCCCTTTTCCCAGACCTCGGCAAGAGCAAAAGCGCAACCTCTCTCCTTGCAGAACTTCTCCACAAAGGCATATTCCCTTTCCGTATCGCTTGCAAAAGCATTGAGAGCAACCACAATCGGAACACCGTAAAGCTGTAAATTCTCAATATGCTTTTCCAGATTGACAATACCCTTTTTAAGAGCCTCCGTATTTTCAAGAGCTAAATCCGCCTTTGCAACGCCTCCGTTGTATTTTAGGGCACGGACGGTTGCCACCAATACGACGGCATCGGGCTTAAGCCCTGCCATGCGGCACTTGATATCCATAAACTTCTCCGCACCCAAATCAGCGCCGAATCCCGCCTCCGTAATCGTAATATCCGCCAGCTTCATCGCCGCTTTTGTTGCACGCACGCTGTTGCAGCCGTGGGCGATGTTAGCAAAAGGCCCGCCATGTATAAGCACCGGCGTGTTTTCCAGGGTCTGAATCATATTCGGCTTTATGGCGTCTTTCAGCAGAGCCGCCATACTTCCCACCGCCTGCAAGTCGGAGGCATATATCGGCTCTCCCTTGGTATTATAGGCTACAATGATTTTGGCCAGTCTTTTCTTCAAATCCTCCATGTCCGCAGCCAGACAAAGAATCGCCATAATTTCACTGGCTACGCTGATGATGAAGCCGTCTTCCCGCAGTACGCCGTCCCCTTTACCTCCCATACCGATCAGCGTATGGCGCAGGCTTCTGTCATTCATATCCATGCAGCGCTTAAAGACAATATTCTTGGTATCTATCTGTAAAATATTTCCCTGCTGTATATGATTGTCCAGCAACGCCGCCAAAAGATTATTGGCACTTGTGATGGCGTGAAAATCTCCGGTAAAATGCAGATTCAACTCATCCATCGGCAAAACCTGCGCATAACCGCCTCCGGCAGCGCCGCCCTTGATGCCGAAACAAGGTCCCAGAGAAGGCTCTCTGAGAGCAGCCACCGCATTTTTTCCGATTTTATGCAGAGCCTGTGTCAAACCGATACTGATGGTGGTCTTTCCCTCACCCGCCGGTGTAGGATTGATGGCGGTAACCAAAACCAACTTTCCGTTTTTCCGGCTTTCCAGGCTTTTTAAGCATGCTTCTGATAATTTTGCCTTGTATTTTCCGTATAACTCCAAATCATCTTCGCCGATTCCGACCTTTGCCGCCACTTCCTTGATGTGTTGCATCTTTGCACTTCTTGCAATTTCAATATCAGAATACATCATTCTCTCCTTTAATCTCCATAGATTTCCTCAAAGGTTTCCATATCCATCAATATGTCCCGGGGTTTGGTTCCCTGCTCACTGCCCACAACCCCCGCTTCATATAATTGATCCATAATGCGTGCCGCCCGGTTAAAACCGATTTTAAAGGCTCTTTGCAAAATACCTATGCTGGCTTTTTCCTTGTCGATAATCAATCTGCCCGCCTGCATAAAAAGCTCGTCCACGTCGGAGCCTGAGGCTTTCCCGTCAAGGGATGCGCTGCTTTCTATCTTTTCCAGGGTAGAGGCATCATAGGAAGCGACATACTCCTGTTGACGGATAAAATCAACCACCGCCTGTACTTCTCCATCGCTGATAAAGGCACCCTGCACACGCATAGGTTTCGGACTGCCCTGCGGTGAAAACAGCATATCGCCTTTACCCAGCAGCTTTTCCGCACCCACCGTGTCCAAAATGGTTCGGGAATCCACGCCCGAAGTCACGGCAAAGGCAATACGACTCGGTATGTTGGCCTTAATTAAACCGGTAATAACATTTACACTCGGTCTTTGGGTCGCGATAACCAGGTGGATACCGCAGGCTCTGGCAAGCTGCGCCAGACGACAGATGGCATCCTCCACCTCATTTTGTGCAACCATCATCAGATCCGCCAACTCGTCGATAATAATCACAATCTGCGGCAGTTTGCCCTCTTCCTGCTCTTCCTCACCCCGCTGCTTCGCTTTTTCTATTTTTTCGTTATAGCCCCGCAAATCTCTTACTCCGGCTCTGGCGAACTTCTTATAGCGCTCCGTCATTTCCGCCACAGCCCAGTTAATGGAAGCGGCAGCCTTTTTCGGGTCGGTTACCACCGGTATCAAAAGATGCGGAATCGTGTTGTAAACGCTTAACTCCACCACCTTCGGATCCACCATAATCAGCTTCACATCCTCAGGGCTGTAACGATATAAAATACTCATAATCAAAGTATTGATGCATACGGATTTTCCGGAACCCGTTGCACCCGCGATCAAAAGATGGGGCATTTTGGCGATATCCGTTACCACCGTCTGCCCTGCAATATCCTTTCCTACGGCGAATGCCAGGCGGCTGCCCCCCGCCTTAAACTGTTCCGATTCCAGCAGCTCTCTGAAATACACGGTATTGTTTTCCTTATTGGGTACCTCGATACCCACGGCAGATTTGCCCGGTATCGGCGCTTCTATACGAATATCGCTGGCGGCAAGGCTCAGCTTAATATCGTCCTGTAAAGCCACAATCTTACTGACCTTTACGCCCTGCTCCGGACTTAACTCATATCTGG
>JBGZHY010000006.1:0-17736 GCA_041848045.1 Lachnospiraceae bacterium | reverse complement strand
CATGCATTTTCACATAAATCCAAGGACTGCTTCCATTCATTACGGGCTTTCCGGTAAGCCTCCGCAAGATAATATTGGATTCCCAAATGGTAATGGGCATACCAGTTTTTAGCCTCGTGCCCTTTTACCGCCTCTTCCAGTCTTTTGCGCACTTTTTCCCCGGCAATATAGGCATCCGGTCTTTTTACGGCAGAAGGGATTCCCAGGTCCTCACCCTCCATAAAAGCTTTCCAATGCCGGTATCTTCCCTCTTTATCACAAAACTCCAGATGCGCACTCATAAAAGTCTTCTCCGCCAGAATGCCGTAGCCGCTGCCTTCCAGCAAAAGCTCCGCCTTTTTAAGAGCCGTTTCCTTGGTCAGCCTCAGCTTTTGCTCCAGCTTTTCCGGCAGCTTCTCCTTAGCCAAAAATCCGTTGACATATGCATAGCGCTCCGCATGTGCCAGCTCCACCTTATCTTTCGGAAGCTGTAATGCGCCGTAGCGCTCCATCCATTCCCATGCCGTGTTGGGCGCCATGGGAATACAGCCGTACTGGGTTTTCCCAAGCCCCGCCTGTATCTCTATATATCTTCCCGCGTTTTCCGTCAAAAAAGCCTGCCAGTTATCCGAAGCAATCTGCTTCCCCCAGGAAAACAGTTTTCTGCTTTGCAAACGCCCCGTGGACAGATGCAGCAAGCCATAACCCTGTGCATCTATACCGGCAATGTATTTCGGCGAATCCTCCCGTAAAGAAAAGAAATAATCCACCGGATTGGGGATATTTTTATATGCCGTAACGTCCAGACCCTTCACCATCGGAATATCGCATTTATATATATCCGGCCCGACAGAAGTATACGCGCTGTCCGCCGGAACAATCAATCTGCCTCCCTCATGCTCCGGTACGGCTATATTGCTCCACCAGTACATCGGCACAAGCTCCCTGCTTTCATTCATCACCCGCATACGGGCGTACAAACCTGCGTCTTCCAGCCAAAAATCCATCTGGAACTTAAGTCCTCGAATCCTCTCATATTCATACATACGAAGAAGCGGATTTCCCGATGTATCCTCCGTCACCGCAAGGTAAAGCTGCTCCGTGGTAAAGGGACAATGTCCGATGATGCCGATGTTCCATTCCACACCGCCGCTGAACCAGGCATTGCGCACAGCCAGATTGCCAAAGCGCAGTACATCGTTGGTATACAACAGGTTCCGGTTCCTTTGCTTATCATACAGCTCCCATAGCCTGCCGCCGTATTCCGGTAAAAATACCGCCCGCAGATACGCATTTTCCAAAACGGCGGCTCTATATTCTCTTTCCTGCAGCCGCCTCGTATAGGCATTTCTCCGACGATACGGATACGCATTCGCCACTCTGCCGTAGCCTTCGTAAATCTCCTCTTCTTCCCCCAAGTGAAAATGCAGGCGATTCTGTAAAATTCCCTCTCCTGACAAATCCGGCAGGCAGGAGCTTTCCCCCAGCTCCGCCATTTTTATCTTCCGCTTTTCCCATTTGAATACTGCCTTTTCCATCTCTTCGCCTCCGCCGATGCTTTCTATAAAAAAAAGAGCCCAGATACCATCTAAGCTCCTCACTCCCTGAGTAGGACTTGAACCTACGACACCGCGGTTAACAGCCGCGTGCTCTACCGACTGAGCTATCAAGGAAAATATGTTGAGTTCCTGTTGCCGGGAACTCAACGAATTGTATAATAGCACAAAGCTTCCGATAAGTCAATGCCTATTTTAAGCCCAAAGCCTGCTCCACGCCGCTGATGATGGCGTTTGATGTCTTGGTCGCGCTGGCTACCACATCCACTTCCGTACTCTGGGTTCTGATGATATTGGCAATCACGTCCTGCTCCGCTCTCTCATAAATACCCGGTGTTTCATTATGCTCCGTCAAGGTAATGGACACAATGTTTCCATCCTTTACTACCACTTCCAGCTTCACATCGCCGTTGTTGCCCTTACCTGTACCGGTATAGGTGCCGTCCGTAAAATTGCCCTGTACCTCCGGCTTTACTTCCTGTGCCGGCGCCTCCGTTACCTGCATACTAGGCTCCGTCACGCCGCCGTTATCCAGCACATACTGATGTGCCTTGCTGCCTGCGATTCTTCCGAATACCACAATATCCGTTACCGCATTGCCGCCCAAGCGGTTCGCACCGTGAACGCCGCCGCTTACCTCACCTGCTGCAAATAAGCCCGGAATAGCCGTTCCATCCTCCTTCAGTACCTGTGCCTCCGTGTTGATTTTTACACCGCCCATCGTATGGTGAATCGCCGGTACCGTCAGTGCCGCATAGAAAGGCGCCTGCGTCAGCGGAAGTTCCATGCTGGCACGGGCAAATGCGCTGTCTGTGCCGCTTTCCTGTGCCGCCGCATAATCCTGCATCGTCTGGGTAAGACCTGCCGCATCCACGCCGATTTTTTCCGCCAGCTCCTCTATGCTGTTTGCCTCTACCACAATACCTTCTTTAATGTACTTCTCTATAGCCGCCAAAGACTCCCTGACTGCCTGGTCAAATATCATATATGCCTGGGCATCCGTCTGTGACAAGATTGCTGCAGATACAACATCTCTGGTTTCCAGTTCATTCACAAATCTCTTGCCTTCTTTATTGACAAGAATCGCGCCGTTTCCGCGTACCGCCTCCGTATACATGGTACTGGTATTCGGATTTACCGTAGGGTGGGTCTGGATCTGCTCAATGTCCGTAAGACCTGCGCCGACCTCCAAAGCCATCTTAATGCCGTCGCCGCTTGCACCGGCATGATTGGTCGTTGCAAAGCCTGTCAAGTCCGGCTTATAGCCTACCACCATTTCGGTGTTGGCGCCGAATCCGCCGGTTGCCAGAATAACCGCTTTGGTCTGAATCGTAAAGGTCTTGCCGTCCTTATCCACTGCCTCCACACCGCTGACATTGCCGTTTGCATCCAGCAAAATGTGCTCCGCCTTGGTATCCAAAAATACCGGTACCTTCAGCTCCTCCAATTTTGCATTGAGGGCTTTTACCAGCATAGGACCTACCGCTGAGGTATCGCTCGGTCTGTGGATACGCTTCACGCTTGCACCGCCGAACTGTCCTACAACCGACAAATCGCCGCCGATTTCGTTTACCCAGTCTACCGCCTCATTGGAGTTTTCCGCCATAACCTTTACCAGCTCCGGATCATTGAGCTGCTTGCCGCCCTTCATGGTGTCCTCGATGAACAGCTCTACCGTATCCTCTATGCCTTCCGCCTTCTGATACTGCGTTTCCGCCGCATTCAAACCGCCGGTTGCACGCACGGTATTACCGCCCGTAATCGGCATTTTTTCCAGAATCACCACATTCTTGGCGCCGTCCTGCATAGCCTGCACCGCTGCCGACATACCTGCGCCGCCCGCACCGATGATGACGATATCTGCCGCCTGCTCGCCTGTTTCGCTTACTGCCGCCGTGCTTTCCGCCGGAGCCGCACTCTCGGCGGTCTGCTCTCCCTTCGCCTGCAAAAGCGCTGTCTGCAAGCCGCTTCTGACAGCTTCTGAAGTAATGGTTGCACCTGCCACTGCGTCAAACTCTGCACTCTGCAGGCTGATGACGCTGGCCTCTATGGTCGGAATCGCCTTACCGCCGATTTCCGGTGTTTCATTCGGTCCGTTTACCGTAATACTTTCAATTTTGGTATCGCTTACCGTAATCGTTGTTGTTACATCTCCGCCAAAACCTTTTGCCGTTCCGGAATAGCTGCCTGCCACATACTGCTTTTGCCCCTCCGTTTTTCCCATATTCTTGACATAATTCGTAATCGGACCTACGCACAAGAGCAGCAGTACCGTAAGTACCGCAATAATGCCAAGGCCTATCAGATTACTCTTTTTCCCGCCGTCAAAAAGCTTTTCTGCCGGACTTTTCATAAAACTTCCTCCTCGTTTGTCTTTTATTTATCAAGCATAATGCGTCTGTAATTATATATGATAGAGGACTCAAGTGCAAGGAGAAATACAAAAAACGGACGCAAGTTCCGTTTTTTGTACATTCCGTATATGAGCATTTACAATTCAAGATTCGACATATTCTTTGAGCAGATGTCCAGTTTGATTTTGGAGTTGGACATCATGGCATTTTCAATGGACAAAGAGTAGTCCACATCCACCGTAATCCTGTCCTTCTCCTCCTTCATTTGGAAGGCATGGGTACTCAAACGCATAAACACATCGCCGAAAGGCGTGGAATAGGTGGTATCCACCGCATTTTTCTCCCTCGTAAAATGCATCCTGGAAACCGTCGCTCCCTCCTTGCGGATTTCCATACTGTGGGGCGTAATGTATATGGTGTTGTTGATGATGTCGTTGGCATCCTCCATTACCTCGGCATAGGTAATGGTATGCACGCCCCCCACGTTTTCATATTTTCCGGATACAATAACGCTGATATCCTCTTCTTCCGCATCTTCCTCAAAATACTGCAGGCGCAGGCCCGAAATACAAAGTCTTACATCTTCTGTCATATCAAAACTCCTCTATATTCACGATTTGCGTCCTTTTTACCTCGTCCGGCAAAATAAAGGAAGCAAAATCCCGAAATCTGTCCGCCATATCGGATACATAGAAGGCATATTTGTCCTCCTGCGCCGGCTCCTCATTCAACAGACGGCGGGCAGCCAGAAGCTCCCGCAACTCTGCTGCGGTTTCGCAGGCAGGATTGACCAGCCGCACATCCTTTCCCATAATTCGTTGGATGGTGGAACGCAGCAAAGGATAGTGGGTACAGCCCAAAACCAGCGTATCAATATATCTTGCCTTCAATTCACTGACATAACGGGACACGATTTCATCCGTTACATTATCGTGCAAAAGTCCCTCTTCCACCAGGGGGCAAAGCAGAGGGCAAGCCTTCTGTATCACTTCTATCTCCTCATTCATTTCTCGGATCATTTTGACGTAAATCTCGCTGGACACCGTAGCGCTGGTGCCGATGATGCCGACTCTGCGGTTTAGGGTACTTTCACTTGCGGTCTTTGCTCCCGCGTGAATCACACCGATTATCGGAACCGGGCACTCTCTTGCCAAATCCTCCAGCGCATAAGCGGAGGCGGTATTGCAGGCAATCACGATGGCTTTCACCTGCTTTTGCAGCAAAAAACGTACAATCTGCCCGGAATAACGCAAAATGGTTTCCCCGGACTTACTGCCGTAAGGCAGTCTTGCGGTATCCCCAAAATATACAATGCGCTCTTTGGGCATCTGACGGATAATCTCCCGTACCACCGTCAGGCCCCCTACGCCGGAATCAAATACACCTATCGGCGCTCTCGCCTCCAACATTTGTTTCATCCCTCCTAAAGGCCTGTTCAATCAAAGCGGTGACCAAATCCTGTTTTCTCATGCCCTCCGCCTCCCAGAGCATCGGATACATACTGATGGAGGTAAAGCCCGGCAAGGTGTTGATTTCATTGAAAATCACCTCTCCCGCCTCCGTCACAAAAAAGTCCACTCTGGACAAGCCGTAGCCGTCTATCGCTTCAAAAATACGCAGGGCGCTTTCGCGGATATTCTCCCGCAGCCCCTCCTCAAGAACGGGTCCTACAATGGTCAGGGAATCCGGATTATTGTATTTGGCGTCAAAATCATAAAAATCCGCCGCCGCCTGTATCTCTCCCAAACCGCTGGCACAAACCTGTCTTCTGTCCCCCAAAACGGCACATTCTATCTCTCGACCGCGGATAAATTCCTCTACCAGCACCTTTCTGTCATGCAAAACAGCCTCCTGCAGGGCGCACTCCAGCGCCTGCCTTGTATCCGCCTTGCTGACGCCCTTACTGGAGCCTGCATTGCTCGGCTTTACAAAAACCGGATAGGTGAATCTTTCCTCCACCCTTTGTATGCAGCGCTCTAACTCCTCCCGTATTTCCCGAGCATATAAAGCAAGGTACGCCGCCTGACGAATCCCCAGTCTTTCGACGATAATCTTGGTATACAGCTTGTCCATACCGCAGGCGCTGGCGAACACCCCGCAGCCTACATAGGGCAGTCTTGCCAATTCAAACAGCCCCTGTATGGTTCCATCCTCTCCGTATAAGCCGTGGAGTACCGGAAATGCCGCATCCACCTGTTTTTCCGTATAGCCCTCTTCTCCTGCCAGCAAAAGATGCTTCTTTCCGGCACAAGGCTGCAAATAGGCCTTTACCGGAGAATCCCTCCATGTACCGTCCCGAAGGCTTTGTATATCCTCCACCCAGTTCCACTCACCTTCCCGGGTAATGCCCACCATCAGCGCTTCATAACGGGTTTTATCCATACTTTCCAATACGCTGATGGCGGATCTCACGCTTACGGCATGCTCGGAGGACTGTCCGCCGAAAATGACCAGTATCTTTTTTTTCATTTTGTTTTCCTCTTAGTTCAGTTTTATGCTTTTTGCCACCGCAATCTCCTGGTTGTCTATATGCATGCGGATGACGCTTTTGGCGGCGCTGATATCCTTATTCTTCACCGCCTCCAAAATCATATCATGTTCTTCCAGTAAAAGCTTCCATTGCTTCGGATTTTTCACATATTCCAGCCGGTAACGATACATCTGCTCCCGCAGATTGTTGAGCAAAAGCACCAGCTTGTCATTGCCTGTTCCGGCAAAGATAATATCATGGAAAAGCTCGTCTGCACCGGCAATCTCGATAGGCTCCCCCTTTTCCACCGCCGCACAGAAGGCCTTTTCCGCCTCCTCCAAAGCCTTAATCTGCTCTTCATTCATCCGTTTGCAAGCCAGCTCCACAGCCAAATCTTCCAAGGTCTTTCGCACCTCCAGGACATCCCGCAGACTCTTTTCCGTAATGCCGGCAACCGCTGCCCCCCGCCGGGGAATCATCGTCACCAGCCCCTCCAGTTCCAGCTTACGAATCGCTTCCCGAATCGGTGTACGGCTGACTCCCAGCTTTTTGGCCAAAGTAATCTCCATCAAGCGCTCCCCCGGCTTTAGCTCTCCTTTTAAAATGGCTTGCCGAAGCGTTTTGAACACCACATCCCGCAAAGGCAGATATTCTTCCGTCGTCATTAAAATGTCCATCGCCACCTCCTATATATTCTTTATTCTCGTCCGATAAATCTGCGTCGCCAAAGAGCCGTATTTTCCCTTTTGCAAAGCCGAAAAGCAGGCATCTGCCGCATCTTCGCCGGTAAATACCCCGAATACGCTCGGACCGCTGCCGCTCATCATACTGCCGAAAGCCCCCTCTGCAAGCATGGCTGCCTTGATTTCTCCTACAATCGGATATACCCTCGCCGTGTACCGTTCCATAACATTTTTCATACAACGGCGAAAGTCCGCACCATCCCGCCTGTCTAAAGCAGGCAGGATACCGTCGATATCCGGACGCTCCTCCTCGCCAAGACTTTCCAAATGCAGGTTTGCATACACCTCTTTGGTGGAAACGTGGATGTCCGGCTTTGCAATCACCAAAGGCAGCTCAGGCAAAGGCTCCAAAGGCTTGAGCTTTTCGCCGATACCCTCCGCCAGCGCCGTACCCCCCATCAGGCAATAAGGCACATCCGCGCCCAGACGCAGCCCCAGCTCAGCCAGATCTTCCTTTGGCAACCCCAGAGAAAACAGCGTATTCATACCCTTTAAAACCGCCGCCGCATCGGTACTGCCCCCCGCCATACCGGCGGCAATCGGAATATTTTTAATTATCTCTATCTCTACACCCTGTCGGAGGCGGCAGTGCTCCCGCAAAAGCCTTGCCGCCTTGTAGGCAATATTGTTCTCCCCCGCAAGACCCGTGTCCGCCGCCGCCTGTCCGGCGGCTTCCCCTTCCAAAAGGGGGTAATGCAGCTTTATCCGAATATCTCCGTCTTCCCGGCGGGAAATCTTCACCTCATCGTATATATCCACGGTCTGCATAAGCATACGCAGCTCGTGATACCCGTCCTCTCTCTTTCCGAGCACATCAAGCCCCAAATTGATTTTGGCATAAGCCTGTAAACAGACTGTTTTTTCCATGTCGGCTCCTCTTTTGTACATCTTCGTATTTTGTATACAAGGATATTATACGCCATCTATTGTTTTTATTCAAATACATTTTACAAAATCGGTTATAAGGTTATGTTACCCTAACTTTTGTGCAAATGCAAGCCCCCATTAGCCGCTGCATTTATATTCTATGATACAGCCCAATTTTCGGGCAAGACACAGCGAAGCGCTGTTCCTTTCATCTATTTTAGCATAAACCCTGTCTGTTTGAAAATAATCATATACCCAGGACAGAAGAAGCTTACACGCCCTGTATCCTATACCCTTTCCCCGGTAAGGCGCATCTATGTGATAGCTTAGGTACAGCCTTTCTTCCTCCGGATATATGCCGAGCTTCCCCAGCAGGCAAGCTTCGGGCTTACTCTCCAGAACCCAGATTCCGTGGGCATAAAACGCATATTGATTCCGTATGTAGCTTCGGTAGGCGTCGATGTCACGAAATACCTTCTCGTCTTCTCCCATATATTCCGCCCTCGCAAAGGCTGCCAGAAAAGCAAAATCCTCTTCCCGCCCCTCCCGTATACGAAATTCTTCATTTTCCGTAATGGTCAAGGCCTTTTTTAAGTGCCTGCATGCCACTCTTCGCAAAAAATCCGCATCAATATCCTCCATCCGCAAAACGGCGTAGGGCGAAAGAGAAACCGACAGCTCTCCCCCTTCTCCCAAAACGGCAACAGAAGCCCTGTTGCAAAGCTTTGCTTCCAAAAGGGCCTCCCGTTCATCCGAAATCAGAATTTCACATATGTCATTGTCCACTTCTACAGAATAAGAGAACCGCATTAGGAAATTTCCGGTTCCTCGTAGCTGACGCCGGCGGTATCCACCGTCATACGCTTAATTTTTTGTTCCTGTAAAGGCCTATCCATCGAATTGGTCTGCACCGCCGCAATCTCATCCACCAACTCCAGACCCTCGATAACCCTGCCGAATGCCGCATACTGCCCGTCCAGGAAAAAGCCGTCCGCATGCATAATGAAGAACTGGCTGCCGGCAGAATTTGGATTTGCCGCCCTTGCCATGGAAATCACGCCTCTTTCGTGCCGCAAAGCATTGTCAAAGCCGTTTCCCGCAAATTCTCCGTGAATCCGGTATCCCGGACCTCCCATACCGCTTCCGTCGGGACAGCCTCCCTGAATCATAAAGCCGGAAATCACACGATGAAAAATCAAGCCGTCATAAAATTTTTTTTGAATCAGGCTGATGAAGTTCCTGACCGTATTCGGCGCCACCTCCGGGTATAATTCCAGCTTCAGGCTTTTTCCGCTTTCCATCTCCAGTGTAACCATCGGATTGCTCATATTCTTTACCTCTCTTATATCTCGTATATTTACGCCTTTGATGATAGCAGAAAGGGGGCTCCTTGTCCACTCATTCACAATTTATTAACAATCAATTTAAAATCCTTTTACACAAATAACAAACTCTCGCCATTATTTCAGGATATACTCTAAACATAGATGAGGGACAACACTTATCTATACTAAAATATAAGATTTTTTTCATAATACTAGAGCCGATACGAATGTATCGGCTCTCCTCCCTTTTATGGGAACTTATCTGGCAACTATGTACACGGTATAGACCACATACAGCGTCAGCATCAGCATCCCTTCCATCTTTTTGATTTTCCCGTCGTTTCCGGCAAGCCACCACACCAGCAAGGTGGAAAAAAGCAAAAAGCCCAAATCATATACGGACTGTATATCCACCGCAATCGGCTTAATCGTCGCAGACATACCCAAAATGAAAATGATATTAAAGATATTGGAGCCCACCACATTGCCGATGGCAATGCCGTTTTCCCCTTTTTTGGTTGCCACCAGACTGGTTACCAGCTCCGGCAGGGAGGTTCCTATGGCTACAATGGTCAGACCGATGAGATTTTCGGACAAGCCGAACTGTGCCGCAATGGAGGAGGCTCCCTTTACCACCATATTGCCGCCCACAATAATGGCAGTCAGACCGCCCGCGATATACAAGGCGGACTGCCATGCCGGCAGAATCTTATAGTTGCTGCCCTCACTGCCCTTCTGGCTTCTGCTGCCCAAAGCCGCCTTAACGGTATAGCCCAAAAAGAAGGCAAAGAGCAAAAGCAGGAGGATTCCTTCCACTCTGTTCACATCGCTGCCCAGCAGCAGCATGACGCCCAGTGCCAGCGTCACAAGGACGGAATAGCTGTAATCCCTTCTTAAAATGTCCTTATCCACACCCAGGGTATTCACCAGACCGCATATACCGATAATCGCCAAAAGATTGAAAATATTGGAGCCCAGCACATTCCCCACGGCAATACCGTTGTTGCCGCTCAATGCCGCCGATATGCTGACAGAAGCCTCCGGTGTAGAAGTACCGAAGGCCACAATGGTGAGTCCTATAATCAGACTCGGTATTTTTAATAATTTTGCCACACTGGCGGAACCGTCCACAAAGAAATCCGCCCCCTTGATTAACAGAACAAAGCCTGCAATCAACAATACATACTGCATATTTTACTTCCCCTTTTACTGAATTGTCTGATCCCCGTCTTTTGCCACATAGTTTCTGCGGACGCCGATGTCCGCCATCCACTTTCTGACCTCCAGGGTAAGATACTTGCCGCTGGTATTGTTGTACAGCCAGTCCGGCGCGTTCCACATCGCCACACTCGGGCTGATGGCTTCATATACCTTTTTGCTTACGCCGTACTGCCCGTGGTGCGCCATCTGCACAATATCGCTCTTGAGCTCGCTGACATGCACGTCATGCAGAAGGCTCTCCCCCGCCTGCTCGCCCATATCTCCCAAAAACATCACGCGCTTGCCGCCCACATCCACACGATAGGCAACGGAGGAATTGTTGATGGCATTCACCGTAAACAGATACGGCGCATTCATCACATGAATAACGGCATCGTCTACGGTAATCACATCACCGTACTTGACATTGCCGTGCAGAATATTCGGATCCGCCTTGGTCAGCGCCTGCATAAACTGCTCCACCAAATCCGCCCTGTAGGCCTCGTTTCTTTTATACCAGTCCAAATCCGTCAGGTGATAATAGATGCCCTCTATCGCAATACCGCTGTTGGGGTCATTCAAGATATTGATAATCGCCCCCACATGGTCGGAGTGGGGATGGGTCAAAAGCCAGGCGCTTACCCTGCCGCCGTTTGCCTTCAGCAGCTCCTTTAAATGGGGCGCATCCGCCTCCAGCCCGCCGTCTACCACAATCAGCTTACCGCTTTTGGTTTTGATGATGTAGCCCATCATCTGGCTTTCCGTACTGGAGCCCAGCATGGTAATGCTGGCGCCATCCAGGGTATCCATAGCCGGTCCCACCCTGTCCTTTAAGGTATTTTGAATCACATTGGCAAAACTTGTCATACTCATGCTGCACAGCAACAGAACGGACAAGATGATGCCAAAGCAAGCTCTCAGTGTCTTTGCCATTGGTTTTACTCCTTTACATCCTTTTTCTACCGGCTCTATTCGGCAGCCGTACTCTGTCCGTCGGCACTTTCTTCCGTCGATTCTGCCGATTCCGTCGATTCTGCCGCAACATCCGAACGAATCTGCGGTATGACAGGGTCATTGGAGCCCGCCTCCATATACTGATTCACATAATACAAGTCCGGTTCCATGATATCTATTTCATTGTATAATTCCAGCTCCAGGTTATATCTGTCCCACAATCCGCCGTAGCTGGTATCGCTGGACTTGGCGATGGAAAAGTCCTGCATGGCAACAACGTCATTGAAATTCTTAATCAATGCCTTTCCGTAATCCAAAGACTCTATCTGGGTAATCTCATCGTCCAAAGGCCAAATCAGACGAATGATTTTACGATCCTCATAAACGGCAAAATCCACATATTTTCCGTGCGGAAAGTCCGGATTATCATTCATGACCTCCTCTATATCATCGCGAACCTGATCCCAATCTATGGTAATATTTTCCATGGTTGCCGTTACCGGTGCATTGGCGCCTATGGTTCTGTCCGCGCAGGCGCTCAGTCCCAGAGCCGTCACCGCAACCGCAATGCACAAACATCTCTTCACATTAAACATAATCTGCCCTCTTTATCTCTTATTCGGAATCCCTGACGGAATTTCATACGCCCTAGTATAAAGGATAATCTTTCTTTTTTGTATAGACTTTTTAAAAATGTCAGAAATTCTTCACATATTTCTATTGTGCAGGCTCCTCTTTCATGCTATGATGTTCACAACTTAGTTATTTTTATTTTTTATGAACGCATAAGAAAGGAATATGTCATGAAAATTCCGAAGCAAATTGATCTGCCCATCACCCTCATCCCCTTTGCCTGCGTCAGCACTCTCTGCATTATTTTTGCTCTGCTGCCGGAGGCTTCTGCGGCGGTTTTGCACCATATCCGCGACTTTTTGAATCGGCGCTTTTCCCTGTATTATCTTGCCCTGGGGCTTGGCATGTTCCTCTTGTCCCTGTATATTGCTTTCAGCAAATACGGGAAGATTCGCCTGGGCAATACGGATAAGCCCCAATTTTCGTATTTCAAATGGGGTTCCATGCTCTTTACGGCGGGACTGGCTGCCGATATCATTTTCTATTCCCTCTGCGAATGGATTTTATACAGCAACGAGCCCCGTATCCAAAATCTGGCGGCCGTGGAAGTAAATCCTGCCCTTGCCGCTGCCGAATGGTCTGCCGCCTACCCCCTTTTTCATTGGGGCTTCATTCCATGGAGCTTTTATATGGTCCTGGCCGCCTGCTTCGGCTTTATGATTCACAATCGAAACATCCACAGACAGCGCTACTCCGAAGCCTGCCGCCCTCTGCTGGGCAAAAGGGTGGATGGAGCTGCCGGGCGCTTCATTGATATGCTTGCCATCTTTGCCCTTATTGCCGGTACCGCCAGCACCTTTTCCCTGGCAACCCCACTGCTTTCCATGGCTCTCGGCAGCGTTTTCTCCATATCCGGAGGCAGGGTGCTGAGCATAGCGATACTGCTTGTCACCTGCCTGATCTACAGCATTTATGCCTACCTCGGCATAGAAAGCGTGGCAAAGCTTGCTTCCTACTGCACCTACCTTTTTTTCGCCTTGCTTTTGTACGTTTTCGTTCTGGGAGGACAGGGCGTTTTTATCGTACGCTACTCTCTGCTTTCCTTGCAGAAGATGCTGCTGCATTTCTTTCCAATGGCAAGCTATATGTCGCCGCCCTCCGACGGCTTTACCCAAAATTGGACGGTTTTTTATTGGGCTTATTGGATTGTATGGTGCGTTGCCACTCCTTTTTTTATCGGCAGCATCAGCAAAGGCAGAACCATTCGTCAAACCATTCTGGGCGCTTATGCCTTCGGTCTGTCCGGTACCTATGTTTCTTTTATGGTTCTGGGGAATTACGGGCTGGGGCTGCAGCTTGCCGATATTCTGCCCCTTTCGCAACTTTATCGTGACGGCACGAATATATACAGCCTGATTGTAAGCATACTGAATACACTGCCCCAGGCAAAATTTGTACTGCTTTTGCTGGCGCTGACCATGATTGCTTTTTATGCCACGACCTTCGACACCCTGACGCTGATTGCCGCCGCCTACTCCTATAAGGAACTTGCCCCTACCAGTGAACCCGGCAAAAAGGTGAAGCTGTTCTGGTCCGTTCTTTTGATTTTACTGCCGATTGCCTTACTGTTTTCCGAAAATTCCATGTCGAATTTGCAGACGCTGTCCATTATTGCCGCATTCCCCATAGGAATGATTATCATTCTGATTGTGTGTAGTTTTTTCAAAGATGCGGCTGCGTATCTGAAAGAAAATAGAATGTAGAAATTGAAATCCTCATGATTTGAACAGTTCATCATCGAAAAAATCGTAAAGGCTGATACCGAAAGCTTTTGCGATTTTTTCAATGTTTTCTATTCTGGGATTCTTAGAAGTGCCCCTTGCGATGTCCCGAAGCGTAGACTTCGGCAACCCGCTGAGCTTAGATAGTTCGTAAAATGTTTTATGATGCTGAATACTCAAGTCAAAAATCCGTTTGCTTAAAGTCTGTCTGATGTCCATTTACCTCCCCTGTCCCGAAGGTTCGGCAATATGAACAGCATCCTCTCATTCGTCCTTCATATTGATTTTTTCATCCACAATATAAATCGGTCTGTCCTTCAATTCCAAAAATAAAATCGCCATATATTCGCCGATAACCCCCAGCACGAAAAAGAGCATGGCAAACATAAAGCAAAGGAGCACGATAATGGTGGCATAACCGTTGGGCGTTCCCACCCGTGCCCAGGTGATAACGGTATACAAGGATACCGCCATGCCCAGAAAAATAGATATGCCGGAGGCATACAAGCCAAGCTTTAAGGGCACATTGGAAAAGCATAAAATGGTGTTCATGGAAAAACGGAAAAGCTTGCGAATGGAATACTTGCTCTGCCCCGCCACACGCTTTGCCGCCTCATACTCCAAATTGCATTGGCGAAAGCCCACATGCTGTACATAGGCGCGTAAAAAACGGACCTTCTCCCGATAGTCCTGCCGCAGTATCTTCGCCACCTTTCCGGAAACGGCAAAAAAGTCGGAGGCATTCTTGACCAACTTGGTGTCACTTACAAAGTTAATGGTGGAGTAGAATGCAGAAGAGCACAGATTTTTCAAAAATCCCGCATCCGTATTGCTGGTTCGCACCATATTGATGACCTCGTAGCCCTCTTCAAACTTCTCCATGATTTCCCGCAGGGCGGCAGGCGGGTGCTGCAAATCCGCATCCATGCAGACGATCCGCTCTCCCTCTGCATAATCTATGCCCGCAATCATGGCTGCTTCGTGTCCGAAATTTCTGGCAAACAGCAGGGCTTTTACCTTCGTATCCGCCGCCGCAAAAGCCTTGATGATCGCCGCGCTGGCGTCGGTGCTGCCGTCATTGACGAACAAAAGCTCATAGTCACAGCCCAAAGCCTCCAGCTCTTTTTTTGCCTCCCTGTAAAAAGCCTCCAAAGCCGCCTCTTCATTGTAGACGGACACCACCAAAGATAATTTTTTACTCATATATCTCTATCTCCCTGCTGCCATGTCCGGCTTTCCGCTTGTCTTTCGGCGGAAGCTTCATATAATCTCCGTACACCAGCCGCAAAATCTCATCATAAGCCTCCGGTATGTACAAAAGCAGCTCCTCAAACTTGATTTCTCCGATTTCCGTCGCCCATTCCTTTTGCAAATGAATATGCAGGTAATCCGGCTGATAATTGCTGTAATACAAATGCGTATGCTTCCTTTTGTTTCCGCTTTTGGACAGCCCTTCCTGGAGGCGGTATAAGAGCGGCATCGGCAAAGCCTTCCCCACAAAAGAAAAAACCGCGATTAAAAGCTTATGCAACAGACTGTATTTTTGAAAATCCAGCTTATACCGGTGCCCCATGGAAAGCAGATATAAAAGCTTCTGCCCTCCCTTACACAGCATTTGCCCCGGGCGGGAAAGCGGCAGAGCATCCAGCAAAAAAATATCCACCCACAGATGGTTCAGCCTCCCGCCGTAAAAAGTATCCTCCGCCTCAGGCGCATGCCGTCTGCTTCTTTTTAATATCACCCGCGGAGTGAAATCGTAAAATACCTTCCCCCCCCGTATATCCCGGGGCAGCAAAAGCTCCAAATCCTCCGGCAGCTCTTTTTTCGCCAGCTTTCGGAAGGCCTCAAAGGCGGAGCGGGTCATGGCAATGTCCGCATCATCATCCCAAGGAATAAAGCCGTTGTGCCGAATGGCGCCGAGCAAGGTACCGGAATCCAGCATATACGCCAATCCATATTTCTTACATATCCTGTCAATCTCTTTTAATATATACAAATTGGCTTTTTGTACCTCTAAAAGACCGTAAGAATCGTCCATGATTACACTCCTGTTCATCACCTATTGCAAGGCCGCAATAATGCTTGCCGCCATATCATCCAACATCTCGTCCGTCATACCCGGATATACCCCGATCCAGAAGGTTCGGTTCATAATGATATTCGTATTATGCAAATCCCCCACAATCCTGTAGGCACTGCCATCCCCCCGAATATCGTCAAAGCAAGGGTGCAGAGTCAGATTGCCGGCAAAGAGCATACGGGTCTGTATGTTATGCTCTTCGATATATTTGACCAGTCTTCCTCTGTCTACCCCCTCTTTGCAGGTAAGCAAGAATCCGAACCAGCTTGGGTCGGCATTCTCATTTGCCTCCGGCAGAATCAATTTATCCTCCACCGCCTCCAAAGCCTTCCTCAGCCTTGCAAAATTGTGCTTCCTTCTTTCCACAAAGTACGGAAATTTCTTTAACTGGGCACAGCCCACCGCAGCCTGCATATCCGTCACCTTCAGATTATAGCCGAAATGGGAATATACGTACTTATGATCATAGCCCAAAGGCAGCTGTCCGTATTGCTTGCTGAATCTGCAGCCGCACATATTGTCCTTGCCGGAAGGACATATACAGTCCCTGCCCCAGTCCCGCAGGGAGCGCATAATCTTATTCAGCAGGGAATTATCGGTATACACGGCTCCGCCCTCTCCCATGGTCAGATGATGGGGCGGATAAAAGCTGGAGGTTCCCATATCCCCTATGGTTCCCGTAAACTTCGTTTCTCCGTCTATGGTATAGCGGCTGCCCAGGGCGTCACAGTTATCCTCCACCAGCCACAAATTATGCTTGTCACAAAAGGCCTTTACCGCCTTTATATCAAAGGGATTGCCCAGGGTGTGCGCCACCATGACCGCCTTTGTCCTTTCGGACAGAGCCTCTTCCAGCATACTGACGTCTATATTGTACTGGGGAATCGTCACATCCACAAAGACCGGCACCGCACCGTACTGCAGCATCGGCGTTACCGTCGTCGGAAAACCGCAGGCAACCGTGATAATCTCATCTCCTCTTCGGATTCGCCTCTCCCCCAGCAAAGGCGAGGTCAGGGTCATGAACGCCAGCAAATTGGCGCTGGAGCCGGAATTGACAATGTTGGCAAAGCGTACCCCCAGGTATTTTGCCAGCTCCTTTTCAAATTGCGCATGATACCTGCCGGCGGTCAGCCAAAAATCCAGAGAGCTGTCCACCAGATTGCGCATGTCCTCTCTGTCAAACACACGTCCGGCATAACTGATTCTGTCCCCCTTTTGATATACACCGCTATTGTGATACCTGTCACAGTATTCTTCTACCAGAGCAAGGATTTCCTCCCTTGCCTGCATTTCCTCTTTACCTTCAAATCTATTGCTCATCCTCTTACCTTTCTAAAAAAGCCTTGATTTGTGCATCCGTAAAAAGGCGCATATCCTCCCCCGCTTCATAGGCCTTATACCAGTCCACGGTTTTGGCAACTGCCGTTTTCACATCATAACGGGGTTCCCATCCATATACCCTTTTTAATTTTGCACAATCTAATCGCAGAAATCCTGCCTCATGGGGTCCTGCATCCGCCTTGATTTCATAGACAAAGCCTTCGCCCCAAAAGGTCTGAAATAAGTCTACAACATTTAGCGCGCTAATACAATCTCCGATATTGGGCCCCACATTAAAAGCGCCGCTGTAACGCTGCCTGTCCCCGTATTGCTTTTCGGCAAGCATACAGTATACCTCCAAAGGCTCCAGCACATGCTGAAAAGGACGAACGGCCCCGGGGTTGCGGATATATACACTTTCCCCTTTTATTGCTGCCCGTACGCAATCCGGAATGATTCTGTCCTTGGCAAAATCGCCGCCGCCGATGACATTGCCTGCTCTCGCCGTACTGACCGCCACCCCCCGCTCTT
>JBGZHY010000005.1:0-2553 GCA_041848045.1 Lachnospiraceae bacterium | reverse complement strand
CCTTGTTTATATAGTCTATGCGGTCTACCTCGGTTTTCAGGTGGATTTTTGCGCCTTGCGCTTCTAAGTTCTTCGGATTGGTGTAAAACAGACCTTCGTAACCGTCTATTTGATTGCCCAGCCAAAGTGCTGTGCCGCAACCCAGATAGCTGATATTGTCATTGCGCTCAAACATCACCACTTCGTGCTGTGGGTATTTGGAAAGAAGTGTGGTTATAGCGGCGTTGCCGGCATGGTTGGATCCAACTACAATAATTTTCATATACATGCTCCTTATTTTGAATATCTATGTGTGAAAATACTATTTTATACGATAAGATAGTATAAAATACACTGTTATTTTAGCACAAGCGCATAGAAATTTCCAACCGTTTTTCTTTTATTTTTGTGCATGCGCGGCGTTGATCAGTGTGTCCCATGTTTCCTCTTTAAAGCCTGCCAATACCTTATGCTCTGTGACCAGCAGCGGGCGTTTCAACAGCATGCCGTTCCCGGAGAGCAGCTGTATGGCATCCTCCTCCGATATGATCGGAAGCTTTTCTTTGAGATTCAAGTCGCGGTAAACTTGCCCGCTGGTGTTGAAAAACTTTCGAACGGGCAGACCGCTTGCGAGGATCCACTTTTGCAGCTCGGCATAGCTTGGCTTATCTTCTTTTATATTGCGCGCCACAAAAGCGACGCCCTTACTTTTGAGATAGGCCAGCGCTTTGCGGCAGGTGCCGCATAGGGGATAGTGCAGCAATAGCATTTCTTTCATAGGTGTGCTCCTTATATTGATTATGATGCCATTATTGTAGCATAGACCTGTGTAAAGCGATAGATGAAAGCCTTTCTTGCCTGTATGCGGATTTCATGCTATACTACATGTATTCTAAAACAAAAGAGGTTTGCATGGTTTCCAAGGTTATTACCAGTAGTTTGTGCGGTGTTGAGGGCAGGCTTGTCGATGTGGAGGCCTTTGTTGCAAGAGGGCTTCCGGCATTTGATATTGTGGGGCTTCCCAGTACCACGGTAAAGGAGAGCAAGGATAGGGTGCGCGCCGCCATCGTGACCGCAGGCTATCGCTTGTCGCCCTCCCGCATTACCGTCAATCTGAGCCCTGCAGACCTGAAAAAAGAAGGGACGGGCTTTGACCTGCCTATCGCAGTCGTACTGCTGCAGGAAACAAAACAGGTGTATTTGCAGGGTTTGGATAAAACCCTGCTGCTGGGAGAGTTGTCCCTGGGCGGCGATTTGATCGGTATCAACGGTTGTCTGCCCATGGTGATTAGTGCACTGCAATGCGGTGTGCAGGATATCATCGTGCCTATGGCGAATGCCAATGAGCTGAACTGTTTGCAAAATGCGCATGTGTATCCTGCCAATACCTTACAGGAGGTCATCGGTCATCTCAGCGGCAAGGCAAGGCTTCCGGAACTGCAGCAGCGCAGCTATGAGGAGCTGCTCCAAGCCAGCCCGATTACACAGGATTTGTCAAAGGTGAAGGGTCAGTACATGGCGAGGCTGGCGCTGGAGATTGCCGCAGCGGGCGGACACAATCTGCTGATGGTTGGTGTGCCGGGCAGCGGAAAAACCATGCTTGCCCGCTGTCTCCCCTCCATATTGCCGCCCATGAGCTATGCCGAAGCGCTGGAAACCACCAAGATACACTCCACTGCCGGCATGCTGAACGCCGGTGCCGGGCTGATATGCGAACGCCCGTTTCGATCGCCCCATCACAGCGCATCGGCTGCCGCCATCATCGGCGGAGGGCGTCTGGCCAAGCCGGGCGAGCTGTCGCTTGCACACAACGGTGTGCTGTTTTTGGATGAGTTCCCGGAATACGACCGCAAAATCATTGAGGCGCTTCGCCAGCCGCTGGAGGATGGCGTTGTGAGCATAGCTCGCGTGGGCGCCAGGGAGGAATACCCCGCCAATGTCATGCTCATTGCCAGTATGAACCCCTGCCCCTGCGGCAATTTCGGCAGCAAGGTGAAGGAATGCACCTGCTCCAAAAATGCCATTGCAGGCTACCTGGCAAAGATCAGCGGCCCCATGCTTGACAGAATGGATTTGCAGGTGGAGATGGATACCGTCGGCATTCACGATATCGAAAGCGCAGAGGAGCAGGAGGATTCCAACACAGTCAAATCCCGTGTGCTCCGTGCCAGGCAGATACAACAGGCGCGCTACCACGGATTGCACATACACTGCAATGCCCAGCTGGATGCAAGGCATTTGGATACATTCTGCCCCATAGACGATGCCTGCCGCAAGCTGCTGAGCAACGCCGTGGAGCGTTACGGCATGAGCCTGCGCGGCTACAGCCGTGTGCGGAAGGTGGCAAGAACGCTCGCCGACCTCGCAGAACGGACGCAAATCAACTCGGAGGATATCATCAAAGCCCTGCAGTTTAGAAATTTGGAAGGCAAGTTTTGGAAATAACAGAATCATATATTAAAGGAGAAAACATATGTCGTATTTGGAAATAGGCACAAAAGCCCCAAACTTTACACTCTTGAATCAAAATGGCGAAACACGCAGCCTTGCAGACTACGCCGGCAAAAAACTGGT
>JBGZHY010000004.1:0-2914 GCA_041848045.1 Lachnospiraceae bacterium | reverse complement strand
TTATCTTTTTTTCCTCCAGCGCTTCACAAAAGGCCTTCAGCCGCCTTTCATCAAACAAAAAATCATCATCTACAATATAAATCTCTTTTTCGGCGATGCTCTCGATCTCCGCAATCACCGCCTCCACATCTCTGGCAAAATACTTGCCTCCCGTTACCTCCTTGCAAAAGCAAAAACTGCAATGATAAGGGCAGCCAAAGGAGGTTTTGATTAACGCGCAAGGTCTGTGAAACATATAATAATAATGCCTGCGATAACGGGATACCGCAGCTCTGTCCGGCGGAGCATAAGCAAATGCCGCAGAACGCCTGTGTACCTTGCCTGCCAAATATGTTCCCGGCACATAGGGCTTTTCTCCCTCTCCTGCTTTACCCTTTTTTCTTTCCCGAAGCTCTTCGGCAATATGGATAAAAGTACCGATCGGATCTTCGCAGATGATGTAGTCTATATAGGGACAGGCAAAATCCTTCGGCAATACCTCTGCATGCACGCCCCCCACCACCGTCCATATATCCTTGTCAACATTTTTCACTCGCTTTGCCAAGGCTTTGATGCTTCCCACATGGGTAATATAGCCCGTCATCCCCACCAGATCCGGTTGATACTTCTGCAGAAAATACTCGATGGAATGCTTTTCCAAAATCATATCCACAATCTGAACCTTATATTTTCTCTCATCCAGATTGCCCGCCAAATATTCCAATTCCAGGGGCTCGCAAATCATTACATGCTGCAGGCCGATGGTTTCCTTCGGCGGCCTTGGTCTAAGCAACAGTATACGCAATTTTCTCATCCCTGCACCTTCTTTAGCGCTTTTTTCTTACGGTATACCAGCACCAAAATACAAGGCATAAAAAAACGCTCCCGTATGCGGTAAACCTGCTGCAGGCTTAAGGTTTTTCCCGCAAAGGACTTGAGCTCCCGCAAAGAAGGATAGCGGGCTCCTCCCGTTGTGGCTTTCACCAAAAGCAAGGCCAGACGGTCAAAAAGACTGTTTACCGAAGCACAGGCTATGACCAGATGTCCTTCCTCTCCCAAGGTTGCCGCCATATCCTGTATCGCCTTTGCCTGCCTGTCACCATTGCCGTAATAGGGCAATGAATGCGTGCAGCTGATGAAAAGCGGTTTTTCTTTCGCAAAACGGCGAATATCCGCCGCCTCCGCCCGGTAAAAGCGACACTCGCCCTTCCAGCCTTTCTTCTGCCTTGCCCTTTTCAACATTTCTTCCGAAATATCCACACCCAGCAGACGATACCTGCCCTTAAAAGTCCTGTCTATATCCTGCAAAAGCTGGCCTGTGCCACAGCCGAGATCCAGCAGACAACTCCCCGCAGGCAGTGCTTCCTGTGCCTGCAGGATGCGCAGAATATGCAGAACCTTTCTTCTGGTGGGCTCCAGAGAATACTTCTGCACCCATAAGTTTTCATAATGTTTTGCCCAAAAATCCCATATTGTTTTCATATTTTATCCTTTACCGCTTTCTGCCCTCTCCAAACAACAGCCTCGCCGCCAGCGGCACCTTAATCCGGATAGCGTCCGCCGGACACAACTCGTGACAGCAAAAACAGCTGATGCAGGACTGTAAATCCGCCTCGGCTTTCTTCTCCCGCAAAGAAATGATTTGGGCGGGACAGCTTCGCACACACTTCCCGCAGCCTATACACTTATCCGCCATAAACACCGGTTTGGATTTGGTCTGACGCACCAAAAACTTTTCCAGAAACGCCGGTATCCGTCCGTGCAAAAAATTAACGCTCATCGGACGGGGACTTTTAAAAGGCTGTAAGGACAAAGCGGAAAGCCTTTCCCGAAAAGCCGGAAAGGACAGATGTTCTCCATTCCACTCCACCTTTATTTGCTCCGGAACAAGCAAGTTCCTCTTCAAAGCCTCCACATGGCAAGCCACCTGCGCAGTTTCTATCCCCGCCAGCATACAGGCGACATAGTCAAGTTCGTAGGCGCTGTTTCCCCCTAAAAGATAACCGAAATCTCGCCTTTCTCCATTGCTGGGTCCATCCCCTTCCATCGCCGTAATACCGTCTATGATGTTTAAACAAGGCTTCAGTTTTTCGCAAATATCCAGCAAATGATTGGCAAAAGGCTGCGGCTCCTGCAATTTCATGTGATACGCAGCCTTGGTAAGTCCCGGTATGGTGCCGTAAAGATTTTTCACCGCCCCGGTATAAGTCATCATAACATGTGTCTTGAGTTTGGCAATATTGATGAGAACATCCGCTTCTAAAACAGCCTTGAGCATCTCAATGCGCTCTAAGGCAAAATGTTTTTCCAGCTTAATTTCCTCCGCCCGAATGTCATAATTCAGGCTTGCACCCGAAGCAAGAGCCGCTTCCTGCATACCCGTTGTCTGATAAACCCCTTTCAAAATCGCCTCTGTAAGCAAGCCGCCCGGAGAATCCCCGATAATCGCCTGCCCGCCCAGTGATACAACATACTCCGCCGCCGCCCGCACCACGTGGGGATGTGTGGTTACCGCCTCCTCCGGCGATTTTCTGGACAGCAGATTCGCTTTTAAAAATACCCGCTTCCCGGGACCGATCATCTCTCGTGCGCCCAGCCTGTCCAAAACGGCAAACACCTTCGGACGCAGAGCCTCATAATCATAATTCTCCCGCTTTTCTACAATTACACACATGCTGCAAATATCCTCAATATATCCTCGTAAAAATAAAGCTTATCCTCCAGAAGCATGACCGGAATACCGATATAGCGATTCCTGCGAATGTCATCAAACTCTTTTCTGGAATCGCGAAGCTGCAGAAAAGCCTTCATATTCGCCGTATTTTCCGTAATATTGACGTAGTCGTAATCCGCATTCTTTTCCTGTAAAATACGCTGCAGCTCTACACAATCCGGACAAATCGGTGAACCGTAAATCAATGCCTTCATTCTGATT
>JBGZHY010000003.1:0-2674 GCA_041848045.1 Lachnospiraceae bacterium | reverse complement strand
TGCGCTGCGAGTAAGATACTGCTGCTGGATGAGCCTGTAAACAGTCTGGATCCCAAGGCCGGAGCGGATTTTTACGCTCTGGTGCGCCGCTTAAACGAGGAGGGCATCAGCATTTTGATGGTCAGCCATGATATACAGGCGGCGGCGGACTATGCGAATAAGATTTTACACATCGGCAGAAAACAGGTGTTCTTCGGGGAAACGGCGGAGTATGTCAAGAGCCCGGCATGGGAATTTTTATCAGGGATAGGAGAAAATGATGGCTGATTTGAGTATTTGGGAAAAGCTGCAGCTGTATTCCGGATATACCTTTGTGTGGTATGCCCTGGGGGTAGGCGTTCTTGTGGCTCTTTGTTCCTCTTTGCTGGGAGTGAATTTGGTGCTTAAGCGCTACTCCTTTATCGGTGACGGTTTAAGCCATGTGGCATTCGGTGCCATGTCGGTGGCAAGCGTCTTAAACATCGCCAATCAGAGCATGCTGGTTCTGCCGGTGACGGTAGCGGTGGCGATTTTGCTCTTGAAAACGGGGGCGAATGCCAAAATAAAGGGAGATGCCGTGATTGCCATGCTCAGCGTCGGGTCCTTGGCCATCGGTTATCTGCTGATGAATGTGTTTTCCGGGGCGTCCAATGTATCCGGTGACGTTTGTACCACCTTGTTCGGTTCAACCTCCATTCTTACCTTGAAAAAGTCGCAGGTTTTACTGTGTGTGGTGCTGTCCCTGAAAATCATCTTGCTATATATTCTGTTTTATAATAAAATATTTGCACTTACATTTGATGAGAATTTTGCCAAGGCAAGCGGCATGCAGACGGGAAATTATAATCTTTTAATTGCCTTTATGATTGCTTTGATTATTGTGCTGGGGATGAATCTGGTAGGCTCCCTGCTGATTTCCGCCCTTGTGGTGTTTCCGGCGCTTTCCGCCATGCGTGTGATGAAAAGCTTTCGGAGCGTTGTGATTTTTGCCGCCCTTTTGTCGGTGAGTTGCGCGGTTTTCGGCATGCTGGTATCCATTATTTTTTCGACGCCGGTGGGTTCAACGATTGTCGCGATGCATATTGTGCTTTTCTTACTTTGTTCAGGTGTAGGGAAAATCATGAAAATATAGGTAAATAAGTTGAAAAAAAAGTATATTTTGGCGCTTTTTGCGGCGCTTATCTTGTGTGGGGCCTGTGCCGGTAATGCGGGTAATCATTTAACAAGCACCAATAAGGTGGAAGCGGCTTTGCGCGAACAAATGGAAAGTCAGGATGCGCTGGAGCGTGCGGCAAATCCGGAGGGGGCGGATATTCCGGAAAGCATTTCCGCCACCAAGGAAGAAACGACGGCTAAAGCCTCTTCTCCTGCGGCGGACAAGAGCGTGGACTATGATTTGACGGTGATGGACAGTGATTTGGTGTATGCCAGCATTTATCAGCTGATGGTGGATCCGGAGCCCTATGTGGGCAAAAGCTTTAAAATGCAGGGGACCTACTATGCCAGCTATTACGAGCCGACGGCTAAACATTATCATTATATTGTGATCGAGGATGCCCTTGCCTGCTGTGCCCAAGGTATAGAATTTGTGCGGGGGGACGGAAGCTACGTGTATCCGGATGACTATCCCGCCAATCAGACAAGAATTGAGATTTCCGGAACCTTTGAAACCTATAAAGAAGAGGGCGACGATCGGCTGTACTGCCGCGTGGTCAATGCCAAGTTCAGGGTTTTGGAATCCTGATGGGCTAGCAAACACATCAGGAATATTGTAGAATAGCAGCTAAATATTAAGGGAGAGGCGCTTGTTTACAAGACGCATTTTCCGGAGAACAGGAGATGAATGAAATGTCTGAAGATTATGATGTAAAAGATGCTGATGAAACGTTTACGCTTACGGTTAACCGGGCTAAGCAATGGTATATCATCAATCCGGCTATTAAGATTACGATAGATAAAGGCACGGAATATAAAATTGCCAATGGACAGACCTTGGACATCCCCATAACAGCCGGCACCCACAACATTGTTTTTTCCAGCGGCTTGCGCAAAAAGGCCGTAGATGTGCAGGTTTCCCGGAATCTAAGCTTGAACATCGGCTGGAACAGATTAAGCGGTGCGCTTGAAGTAAAATAGGAAGTTGCCGCTTTGTACAGAGGTAAAGAAGATGATATAAGACAGCCGTTTTCACCCGGAAGCGGCTGTTTTTGTATACATCTTTTGTTTAGCTTGCCTAAAGGGGCAGGAAACGTATATAATACAGAATAAACAAAAACAGGAAAAGCAGGAAGATGAGGATGGAACTAAAAAAGGGCAGACCGCAGGATACGTCACGGCGCTTGGAAAAAGAGATAAGGGTATATGATTTTTTGGACGGACTGGGGGTAGAGTATGAACGCATAGATCATCCGCCGGCAAATAATATGGCGGCTTGTGTGGAAATTGACAATGCCCCCCGGGGAGGTATCAAAAATCTGTTTTTATGCAACAGACAGCAGACCAAATTTTACGTCTTGATGCTTCTGGGGGATAAGAAGTTCAGGACGGCGGAGATTTCTCCCCAAATCGGCAGTGCCAGACTTTCCTTTGCGGGGGAAGAGGCTATGCTGAAATACCTGGACATTACGCCCGGCTCCGTCAGCGTAATGGGACTTTTGAATGATAAGAATCATGAAGTGGAACTGTTGATTGATGA
>JBGZHY010000002.1:0-12860 GCA_041848045.1 Lachnospiraceae bacterium | reverse complement strand
GTATGGTATACGATTTTGCAAAAGATTATGAGGAAAATCCGAAAGGAAAGTATATAGAGCAAAAGGCGGCAATCTGTAAGCTTTTCAGTATTGATACCACAAGAAAGGTCAGCGATGAAATGCTGGAGATATTCGGCGGTGTGGGATATTTTGAGGACTGCAAATACGGACCGGTGGAAAGACTGTACAGAGATGCCCGGGCGATGTGGCTGGAAGAAGGAGCGCCTACGGTGCAGAGAATCACCATCGCCAGAAATACCGTAAAGTACGGCGGACAAATCGATTATATTACCCCATAAGGGCATAAGGAGGATGTGATGAAGCCATTGGAGGGTGTGAAGGTTGTTGACCTGACCACATATCTTGCGGCGCCTACCACAGCAAGAGTTTTAGGAGAATGGGGCGCTGACTGTATAAAAATAGAATCTGCAAAAGGGGATCCGGCGAGAGCCCAGGGCGCTGTATTTAATATGCCTTATGAAGACGATGAGAATCTCGCCTTTGATGTTGCCAATTTCAATAAACGTTTTATTACTTTGGATTTAAAGTCCGAGAAAGGAAGGGAAATCGCATATCGTCTGTTGGCGGAAGCGGATGTATTTGTAACAAACACCAGAACAAAATCCTTGAAAAATCTGGGTTTGGATTATGATACCCTGAAAGAAAGGTTTCCGAGGTTAATCTTTGCCCAGGTGCTGGGTTATGGAGAGCACGGACCGGAGAAGGATTCGGCCGGTTTTGACGTAACCTGCTATATGGCGCGGGGAGGCGTATTCGGAACCACACTGAACAAGGGAGATGCACCGATGATTCCGACCAACGGTTTCGGGGATTTTCAGGTTTCGATGTGTCTTGCCTCCGGCATTGCCGCGGCTTTATATGCACGGGAGAAGACAAACAAAGGGGATAAGGTTACGGTGGGGCTGCACCATGCCGCCGTTTTTATGCTGAGTACGGGAGTGATATCCGCACAGTACGGCAATCAGTATCCGAAAAGCCGTAAGGAGGTACCGAATCCCTT
This sequence comes from Lachnospiraceae bacterium, assembly GCA_041848045.1. Taxonomy (GTDB): domain Bacteria; phylum Bacillota; class Clostridia; order Lachnospirales; family Lachnospiraceae; genus CAKAHY01. The sequence continues at coordinate 11,839 of JBGZHY010000002.1, read as the reverse complement.
CAACAATGTATTCAGAACCGGAGATGACAAGTGGGTGGTGATATGCTGTCCGGAATACGACAGGGATTATGAAAAAATCATGAAGCTTTTGCATTGTGACAAAATGATCGGTAATACCAAATACATGAAATGTGCAGAGGTCAATGAGAAGAAATTGAATAAGGAGGTCATTGATGCTTTGGATGAGGCGATTGCCAAGTTCAGCAGAAAAGAGCTGATGGATTTGTTCAAAGCCAACGACCTTCCGTGTGAAGCAGCCTATGAGCCATTGGACATGTATGAAGATGAGCAGGTTTGGGCAAATGACATAATGACCAAAATACCCTATCCATCCGGAGAAAGAAATCTGGCAACCAATCCGGTGAATTTCGCCTCCATGGGTAAGCCGGAATACGTCATCGGAGGCTCACAGGGCAGGCATACCGCAGAGATTATGAAGAGCCTCGGATATACGGATAAAGAAATTGAGGAGGCCTTTGCCTGCAAAGCTGCCGAGGGGGAAAAGAAGCTCAAAAAATGATAAGGCTTAGTGCGGAAAGGGGATAGAGATGGGTTTATTGTACACAGACGAGCAAAAAGAGCTGATTGCACTCGTAAAAGAGATGGCTGAAAACGAGATAAAACCCTTTGTAAAGGAAGCGGATGAAAAAGGAGAATGCCCGCGGGACTTGTTTGACTGGGGCTTTAAGATGGGGCTGCATATGCTGGAAATTCCGGAAGAATACGGCGGCTGCGGGCTGTCTTATGAAACCACGGCGATGATTTTTGAAGAGCTTGCCAAGGTGGACGCAGGCTATGCCATCAGCTTTGTGACCAGCTTTGTTGCTTTGAGAAATGTGATTTTGGCAGGAACCAGGGAGCAGGGCATGTATTTTGCGGATAAGCTTGCTCCCGGCGGATTTGCCGCTTTTGCACTGACGGAGCCGAATGCCGGCTCCGACCCTGCGGCCATGCGTGCAAGAGCCGTAAAAGACGGGGATGAATATGTGTTAAACGGCACCAAAACCTTCATCACCAACGGCGTTTTAGCCAGCCTCTTCGTGGGTTTTTTTAAGACGGATGTCAGCAAGGGGCACAGAGGGATTTCCGCTTTCATTATTGATGCGGATGCGCCGGGTGTGAGTATAGGAGCCCATGAGAATAAAATGGGGCTGCGACTGTCCAACACCAGTGATGTCATATTTGAAAATGTGCGGGTTAAAAAAAGCGCCATGCTGGGAGAGGAGGGTTCCGGATTTAAGCTTGCTTTAAACGCCTTAAATCTTTCCAGAGCCTTTGTGGCGACCTTGGCAGTGGGTATTATGCAGAGGGCCTTGGATGAGTCCCTTCGTTATGCAAAAGAAAGAAAGCAGTTTAATACACCGATTATACAGTTTCAGATGGTGCAGTCCATGCTGGCGGATATGGCGATGAAGATAGAAGCCTCCAGGTGCCTTGTCAATAATACCATGAAGATGATGGATAGAGGGGAAGCGGTACAGAAGGAGGGGGCAATATGTAAAGCCTTTGTTTCCGACTGCGCCCAGCAGGTGACCTCCGATGCGGTGCAGATATTCGGCGGATATGGATACAGCAAAGAATACCCGGTGGAAAAGCTGATGCGGGACTGTAAAGTATTCCAGATTTTTGAGGGAACCAATCAGATTCAGCGGATGACGATTGCTTCCGTGCTGGATAAAGAGTATCGATAGGAGGCTGGATGATGAAGATTATTGTATGTATAAAGCAGGTTCCGGACACCACGGAAATCAAAATCGATCCCGTTAGAAATACCTTGATTCGTACAGGCGTACCAAGTATTATGAACCCTTTTGACAAAAATGCCCTGGAAATGGCACTGGGTTTAAAGGATCGTTACGGCGCCGAGGTCATTGCCCTTTCGATGGGGCCGGCGCAGGCAAAGGCCGTATTGAAGGAGGCTCTGGCTATGGGGGCGGACGAGGCCTATCTGATAACGGACAAGGCTTTTGGCGGTTCGGATACCTATGCGACAAGTTATATTTTGTCCGAGGTGATTAGAAAGCTGGGAAATGTTGACCTTGTCATAGGAGGCAAACAAGCCATAGACGGAGATACGGGGCAAACGGCTCTCAGCATTGCCGAGCATTTGGGGCTGCCGAGCATCAGCCATGTACTGGATCTGGAAATGGACGGAGAGCGTCTGCTTGCCAGGAGGCAGATAGAAGAGGGTGTGGAAAGCATACAGACCAGGCTTCCTGCCCTGTGTACGGCGACAAAGGAAAGCAACAAGCCGAGGTATCCGCATATTAAGAGGAAGCTGATGTCCATGCGGGCGGAAATTCCGGAAATAAGCTTCTCGGATTTGCCGGAGATTGACCATACGAAAATCGGCTTAAAGGGTTCCCCTACAAAAGTAAAAAAGACTTTTACACCGAAAAGAGAGGCAAACGGTGTGTTTATAGAGGGCGAAACAGCGGAGCAGGCGGCGGAAAACCTGGTGCAGAAGTTGTTGGATGCCAAGATTCTATAAGGAGGTAGACAAATGGCATTTGAAGAATATCAAGATGTTTGGGTCTTTATGGACTGTTTTCAGGGAGAGCCGAAGAATGTAGGCATGGAGCTGCTGGGACAGGGCAGAAAGCTGGCGGACAGTCTGGGACAGAAGCTGTGTGCCGTTGTGATTGCCAAGGACGGCAGCAGGGCGGCAGATGCAGCCAAGCAGTACGGAGCGGATAAGGTCTATATTGTACAGGGAGAGGAATATGCGCATTATTCCGCAGACAGCTACGGTCATGCTTTCGTACATTTATGCAGAAAATATCGGCCGAACACCATTTTAATCGGCGCTACCATCAATGGAAGAGATCTTGCCTCCAAGGTGGCGGTCAGCCTGCGAACGGGTTTGACTGCCGACTGTACGGCTCTTGGCGTGGATGAAGAAACAAAGGATGTGATTTGGGAAAGACCGGCTTTCGGCGGAAACTTATATGCCCAGATACTTTGCTCCGAATCAAGACCCCAGATGGGAACCTGCAGACCGGGCGCCTTTAAAAAAATTCTGCCAAAGCAGGCTCCGGATACGGTCTTTATTGAGGAGGATATCAAAACGCCGGAGGAAAGCATTCGCTCCGGGATCCTTGATTTTGTAAAGGCGGCGGAAGACGGAGATATAAAATTGGATGAAGCGGAGATTATTGTATCCGGCGGCAGAGGAATGAAAAATGCGGAGAATTTTGCTTTATTAAAAGATTTGGCAAAGGTATTGGGGGCGACGGTGGGTTGCTCCAGAGCGGCGGTGGACGCCGGTTGGATGCCGCAGACCAAACAGGTGGGGCAGACGGGAACCACGGTATCGCCGAAAATTTACTTTGCCTGCGGCATCTCCGGCGCTATTCAGCATATTGCGGGTATGAGCGAAGCAAGAACCATTATTGCCATCAATAATGACGAAACGGCACCGATTTTTGAGGTGGCGGATTATTGTATCGTGGGAGATTTGTTTGAAGTTATACCGGCTCTTATCAAAGTATTGAAAAAGGCAAAGCAGGTGGCGGAGTAAGACCGATGAGATTGGAAGCAGACGTCAAAATAAATGAAGAAATGAGGCGGCAGTATATCCGAAAAGGCTACTGGAAGGAAAAGACCGTTCTTGATTTCTGGGAAGAGGCGGTAAGAAAGCATCCGGATAAAGAATATGTGACGGATGACAGAAATTATCGCTATACCTATCGGGAGCTGGATGAGAGAGCGACTAAGGTGGCGGTCTATTTGCAATCCCTCGGTATTTGCCCGGGAGAGGTCGTCGCTTTTCAGATACCGGTTTGGACGGAGTTTTTGATTGTTGCCCTGGCCTGCTTTAAGACAGGTGTCGTTTTGCACCCTATCGCCATGTATTATGAAAAATGTGATTTGATTCGCTCAATGAATATAACGGAAGCCAGAGTATATTTCGGTTTAACCTGGTTCCATAAAACGGATTATGAAGCCCGAATTACAGAAATCAAAGCCCTGATTCCTAAGCTGGAGCACATTATATTGCTGGATAATCTGAAGGAAAAGAGCGGGGAATATATCACGCTGCAGGAAATTCTGAATCGGGAGCAGGGCTTGTATATGGCACCTCGAAATGCATCCGGCTTTGATGTTGCCCTGCTGCTGTCCACTTCGGGCACCACGGGGGGAGCAAGGGCGTAATGCTGACACATAACAATATCATCTTCAGCGAGGAAGGCTTTAACCGGGAGCTGGGACTTTGTTCCGATGACATTATGTTTATGGCATCCCCCTTAAACCATGCCACCGGTTTTCACCACGGTATCATTGCCACCATATTGCTGGGGGCAAAGCTGGTTCTGCAGCAGAAATACAATGCGGCAAAGGCCATTGAGCTGATGAATGCGGAGGGCTGTACATATTCTATGGGGGCTACGCCCTTTATCTATGATCTGGTCAAGGAAATGAAGAACAGTGGTGCCAGAGTGCCCAGCCTGCGGCTTTATCTTTGTGGCGGCGCTCCTGTGCCGGATTATATGGTACAGGAGGCCTATCGTTACGGGGTGAAGGTGGCTGAAGTTTACGGCTCCACAGAAAGCGTGCCTCACGTTTTTGTAAGACCGGAGGAGGTTTTGCTTTTAAACGGCAGCAGCGCAGGACGCCCTATGGAGGGGGTCGAGGTGCGCGTGGTGGATGATAAGGGGCAGGATGTCAAAGCGGGTATGATAGGTGAAGAAATTTCCCGAGGCCCTAATGTATTTGTGGGCTATTTGAAGAACAAGGAAGCAACGGACAGGGCGCTGAATGACGAGGGTTGGTTTTTCAGCGGTGATCTTTGTAGGATGGATGAAAAAGGAAATATACGCATCATCGGCAGAAAAAAGGATATGATTGTCCGGGGAGGCGAAAACTTAGATTCCAATGAAATCAACAATTACATAGAAGGCTGTCCGGGTGTGGGGGATCATGCGGTCATCGGGGCTCCGGATAAGCGTTTGGGAGAGCGTATTTGTGCATACATTGTACCGGATGATTCAGGCTTTATTCCGACGGTGGAGAGTATGGCGCAATATATGCAGGCTAAGGGAAGGCCAAAACGCTTCTGGCCGGAGAGGGTGGAAATCATAGATAAGATACCGCGAACCCACAGCGGAAAAATTAAGAAATATTTATTGCACCAAGACATCAAAAGTAAGGTGGAGAAGGAATATGGAGCAGAGGAATCTTAGTCCGAGAAGGTGTCGGGACACAAGAAAGCCCTCCCTTTCACAATGCCCCGAGCTGAGGTTTTACCGATGTGAACATTGCGGTGAGGTATACTGTCGCTTCAGCGTCAAAAAGGAAGCGGCTTCTCCGTGCTGCTGCAATCGGGAGCTGTCCCTTATGGAAGCCAAAGATATGGCGCAGCTTCCTCGAGGCGTGGAATACGATTATATCATCAGCGGAGGATATGACAACAATACGGTAGAAGTATTGTGGAACATAGAGGATAGGAAGTATAGGCCGGAATGGATATTTTTAAAGACCTTCAGCGGCGGCTGTATGAAATATCTGCAGGAGGGGAAAAAGCCGCCTTTGCGTTTTGCGCTGGCTGATTTGGATGCGTTTGCGTACTGTGATGCCGATCCTTGCCTGGAATGTACCTTTCGTTGTAAACGAGGTTTTGTTCTGTATATTTTTATGAGAGAAGAGGGACTTTTTTACCTGCCTCTTGATCGGTTTTCTCCGCATTGGCAGTCTTGTGCAGAGTAAGGGACAAGTTTTTAAGAGGAAATATGAAAGGAGGACAGGGGGAGATGAAAACATCCCATATCAAGCGGGCGGATATGATAGATTGGAAGACCGTGCTTGTATTTGTTTCAATCGCTTTCAGCTCACAGTGCGGCGGAGGCTTTGCCTCCGGCTCGACGCCATGGTCGTATTTTTTTATGAATACCGGATTTTACAATATGCTGCCGCGGGTCAGTCAACCCTATTTTTGCCTGTTTATGCCATTGGTGGTGGCAAGCATTAACTGTGCGGTAATCTATTTTTTTATGAAATTTGCCATGGATTTCAGAACCTTTGATTATGCCAATTTTTTGAGGAAATACGGCTCCCGCTTTTTGGGCGGAAAGCTTGCAAAGCCGATGCAGCTGGTATATGAATTTAATTTCAACTGGCTTTTGATTGTTTGTATGGCACTTGCCTATTCTTCATCCGGATCCGCTTTGGCGGAACTGACGGGGATTCCTTACATTGCAACGACCTTTATTGTCGGCATCATCATGCTGGTACTGTGTATGAAGGGAAGCGGTCTGGTCAGAAGCAATGCCATATTTATGAGTATTGTTATTTTTATTACCTTGATTGTCATCAGCGTACCGAATATGATTTATAACATATCCTCCGGAAAGTTGAGCGGAGAAATGAACCTTATGCATAATATGCTGCAGGGGGAGATTGCGGCGGGAAACGGCAGCTTTGCCCGCTATCTGCTCATTGCCTTTGTCTGGGCTTATATCTTTTCCGGGCAAAATCTGGGGGGATTCGGCGCTTACGTCAACCATGCGCAGATTTTTACCAATAAAAAAACCTTGCGGATTGCGGTGGTATTATCCGTTATACTCAACTGGATTTTTCTGGAAATGAATGTCATTAACCTTGCGTCCAACTTCACGGCGGTATACGAAGGCTGGCAGGCAAAGAAGGCGGTATATAATATTCTGGTGGTGCAAAACGGCGTCGGCACGGCGGCAACAAAGGCGCTTATGCTCAGCCTGCTGACGGTTTCCATCTTTTTTGCAACCATTTCCACCGCCATCAACTATGCCCAGGGATTTAATGACAGGGTACTCAACTGGTATCAGGCATGGAAGAAAGAAGAGGCGGAGGATTCACAGCGTTTGCGAAACCGCAGAGGCGCTGTTTTAACATTATTGTATATATGCGTGACCTGGTGTGTGTCCCAGGCAGGGCTTACCGCGCTGGTTTCCAAGGGCTTGACCCTGGTTTCCTACATCAACCTTTTCACCCTGATTTTCCCGACCATAATGAATGTGGTGATAGGATGGGAAGATGCGGACTATAATATCTTGGTAAAAGAAAAATAAAGCATTCATCAATGAAGGGAGGCATAAAAATGTCATTTTCATTATCAGCAGCAGGCTTATTTGTTGCGATTGTACTGCTGGTCTTTATGATCATCAAGGGTGTGGATATGATCAGCGCCACGGTACTGACAGCCTTTATTATCCTGCTGACCGGCGGCCTGGACATTAAAGAGGGTTTGCTGACCATTTTTTCCGGCGGAGCCGGCGGCTTTGTCAGCTCCTGGTTTATTATTTTGGGCTTGGGCGGCATATTCGGGCAGCTTGTTCTGGAGGCGGGGCTGGCAACAAAGATTGCAAAGACGCTGACGGAAATTCTCGGTGCAAAGATGGTGGGTTTGGTTATCTTGATTTGTACCTTTTTTATCACCTTGCTGGGCATCAACGGCTATATTATGGTGTTCGTGCTGTATCCGATTGCCGATAATCTGTTGAGGCAAAATAAGATGGACAGGCGGGTATTGCCTTTCCTGCTTCTGGGCGGCGGCGCTTCGGCAAACGGATTTGCCTACTCCTTAGATATATGCAATGTGCTTCCGAGCAATTACCTGAATACCTCTTTGGGCTCCGCGCCGGTGATGTCCATTGTTTTTACGGCGATACTGGCGGTTTGCTATTTCATGTACTTTAATTATGCCCAGGCAAAAAGCCGGGCGGCACATACGGAGCAGGAGCTTTTGGCTATGTATAAAAACGATGTGCAACTGATTTCTGATGACAATCTTCCGAGCATAGGTATTTCCGTACTTCCTTTTATTGTGGTTCTCGCCTCCGTGGTGGCGACTTCCGGGCTGGGAACGCCAATGAGTATTACGGTGTCATTGGTTATCGGCATTTTGCTGATTATTGCGACGCAGTTTAAGAAACTCAAAAATATAAAAGCCTCCCTGAAAACGGGAAGCTCTTCGGGCTTGTCCTCCATGCTGACGGTAGCGGCGGTAATGGGTCTGTCCAAGGTGCTGGGCGCTTCGCCGGCCTTTCAGTCCCTGCAGCAGGCGGTGCTGGATTTACAGATGCCGCTATACATCAAAGCTTTTTTCGGCACTACCATTTTGACGGGCTTGACCGGCTCCGCCATTTCCGGCGAAACCATATTTATGGAGAGCTTTGCGCAGACCTTCGTTTCTATGGGGGTCAATCCGCAGGCTTTGCACCGAATCGTGACGGAATCGGCTTTGATTCTAAACAAGCTTCCCAATTCTTCCGTTGCGATATTGACCATGTCCATCTGCGGATGCAGCCTGAAAGAAAGCTATAAGCACATCTTTTTGGGAACCACTATACCGGCTTTTGTGGCAGGGCTGGTAATCGCCTTAATGGCAACCTTTGGCTTGATTATGTAAAGCATATTGGAATATTTTATGGCGGGAGCTTTGTTCGGGATAAGATATAATCCGCAAAGCTCTCTACTGTTTTGGAGATATATTTCTTCTTTTTGTAGGCAAGATATATGGGATGGGCATCCTGCGGGATGCCCAAAAGCGTCAAACGGCTTAAGGTATCAAATTGTTTTAAATACGCCGTATCTGCCACGATGCCCACCGCGTCGCCGGTACTGACAATACCGCCGATGGATATTTCATCATCATAATTGTAGGATATGTTCAGAGAGAAAGGGTCGAGGTGGGTTTTTAAGTCCCGACCGATCGGTATATTGCTGCGATAGGTAAGCACGCGATAAGGAGAGAGCTCCTTCGGATGAATGGAGCTCTGCCTCGACAGGTAATGGCCGGATTTTACAATAATCAGGTAATTCTGGTATAAAATAGGCAGTAAAACAAGACTGTCATCCTTCTCCGGTTTGGAGCAAATCCCCAAATCATATTCTTCATTTCTTACCTTTTCAATAATGGGAAGGCTGTGTCCGGAATGTATATTGATTTCGGCGCTGCAGTTCCTGTCTTTGATATAGCCGTTTATCATATCCGGTAAAAAATCGCACAATAAAGTCGGAATACAGCCAAGCTCCAGCTTGCCGCCTAAAGCGCCGTATTCTTCTTTAATCTTGGAAATTCCGGTATCCAGTTCATTCAAAGCAGAACAGACATAACCGTAGAAATTTTTTCCGGTGTTTGTCAGCTTGACCTTTTTGCCTTCGATGATAAAAAGGGAAGCGCCGAGTTCTTTTTCCAGATTGGCAATGGAGTCGCTGAGGGTCGGCTGTGTAATAAACAGTTCTTTGGCAGCCAGGGTGTAATGCTGTCGTTCTGCAAGTTTCTTGAAATAATAAAGTTGTGCAAGATTCATAGGGTCGCCTTACTGCGGGAACGCGCGGAAAAAGGACTTTGGGGCAGCGAATTTGCGTTGATTTTAGAATTTGAAAATATTATAAAGCTATCATAGCTTGGGGAAGGAGGCAAGTCAAGGCAACAAGCGTTCTACTTCTTTGCACACAGAAAATTTACATAATCTTCACCGGAAAGTGAACTACCCATTGTCTAAAGCCAATGGGCTTCCTGCTTCTTAGACCTCGTAACCTACTATCTCCACAGGCGTTAATTTGGGCAGTCCCTGCCCTATATATTTTTTATGCTATTTGTTTTAGTCCTTGTGTTAATATATTCTTTGCCGCATTTATATCTCTATCATGTACTTCCTTGCATTTTGGACATATCCACTGTCTTACCGACAAATCTTTTACATCTGTATTTTTATAGCCACAAACAGAACATATCTGACTACTAGCATAAAAAGTATCCAGCTTAATATAAATCCTCTCATTCCATTTTGACTTATACTCTAGTTGCCTTGTTAACTCATACCATGATACATCGGTTATAGATTTTGCTAAATTGTGATTTTTTACCATATTTTTTATCTGTAAGTTTTCTGAAAATATCACTTGGTTTTCGTTTATAATTTCGCTTGAAAGATTGCTACCGCAATCCCACTGGCTTTAGACGGTGGGTTAAGGTAGCAATCTTTCAATCACAAATAATCTCTATTCCGTAAGCTTTGCAAGCCTCGTGTTCCAGCTTGCATCCCCTCGCCTCATCCCAACCTCTAGCAAAAAATGCCATATCCGCTGTAGACAGAAGCTCGAAAGATTTTCCAAGAAACCAAAGCGGTCTTGCGTCTACCGGAGCCCTCTCAAAGTAAGAATCAATGATTTCAATATCCTTCCCGTATTCGTCTACAATCGCATCAATAATCCGCTGGCGTTCTTTCTTGATTTCCAGCTCCGCCTTTCCCTTCATCGGCTGACTAATAAATACTTTTTTTTCATTTCGTTATCCTCGTATTATATAGTCATACCCATTCTTTACCTTATCTACAGGTTTGGGTATGCTGTTAAAGATGCTGTGGATTGGTTTCGTTTTCCTACCACTCGATGGTTAAAGAAAGGCTCCAACCACAGTCTCTTTGTTTAAATTGTTAATCAGTTAGATACCGCATGACGGTTTATGTAGAACGAGGTTACAGCACGCAAAGAGCCCTGTGGTTCTTATAACAGCAGCATCAAATACTTTTTAAGGAGGATCACATTTATGATCTATGTTGGTATCGATGTTGCCAAGGACAAGCACGACTGTTGTATCCTTGATGACGAAGGCAGGAAGGTGTATCCTATCTTCACCATCTCAAATGACAAGGTCGGTTTCAATGAGCTGTATTCCAGAATCAAAGAAGTGACTTCTGACAAAGCAGAAATAAAAGTAGGTCTTGAAGCTACCGGTCACTATTCTAACAATCTTCTGGCATCGCTCACTGATAAAGGTTTCCCGACCGTTGTTATCAACCCGCTACATACGAATCTTTACAGAAAAGGTCTGAGCCTTAGAAAGACGAAAACGGATAAAGTCGATGCCTCGGCGATTGCTATGATGTTGATGACCGATAGGACTCTCAATCCCTACTCAGAAACATCATACCATAACGAGGAACTGAAATCATTAACCCGTTACCGTTTCGACAAGGTTCATGAACGTTCTAAGCTCAAGTCTTCCTTAGCCGGGCTTGTAAACATTCTCTTTCCAGAGTTGGAAAAGCTTGTTCCATCATTGCACCTTAATTCTGTCTACACGCTTTTGGAAGAACTCCCAGGTGCTACTTATATCGCAAGTTGCCATCTAACGCATCTCAAAAAGCTTCTCGAAGTTTCCTCAAAAGGTCGCTATAGCCGTGATAAAGCTATCGAGATCAGGAATGCCGCCATCGATTCGATTGGTGCTCCTATGGCTGCAATATCGATGGAACTGGTTCACACCATACGCCTCATCCGCATTCTATCCGATGAGATTGAAGAAATCGAAGAATCTATTAAAACAATCATGGATGAATTTCATTCTCCAATCATGATCATCCCCGGTATCAGTTATCGCATGGGTGCGATGATCCTTGCCGAGGTAGGTGACTTCGCACGTTTTGATAATGCGGACAAAATTCTTGCATACGCTGGTTTATCACCGTCTATATATCAATCCGGTCAACTCGATTCTTCCTACTCTCACATGGAAAAGCGCGGCTCTAAATACCTTCGGTATGCGCTTTTCAACGCCACCAAGTTTGTCTGCAAATGGGATGAATCCTTCGGCATCTATCTTGGGAGAAAGATATCAGAAGGTAAGCACTATAATGTAGCTGTATCCCATGCAACGAAAAAGTTGATACGAACCATTTACCGAATGGAACTTACCGGGACGGCATACTTACCAAGATAACGTCCGGATAATCCTTTTCTGTTTGAGCACCCAATCGGATGCTCTGTTTGTCATGCAATTTTCAAGGAACTGATTGCTAGGAATAAGTCCCAGCCACTATTCAAATCACATTTCTGCGTTTGGATCAAAAATAAT
>JBGZHY010000001.1:0-5660 GCA_041848045.1 Lachnospiraceae bacterium | reverse complement strand
ATTAAATATACTTTTTACAAATAATTATTAAATCTACATATTTCCAAAATGGTCAATCTTATATTTTCTCCGTTAAAAGACTAATACCTGTCTACCGTATCTTCGCCGGTAAAACATAACCGTTTCTGTTCTTTTTCGGCGCCGGCGGCATAGTCCATGAGAAATGGTCCGTATGCAGCAGATGATGCGCCTTGTGGCTGTTCGGCTTGGTAAAGTAATTTTCATAAATCGCCTTAATATCCGGATTTTCATGGGAATGGCGCACCGTCATTCCTTTATCGATAAAGTATAAATTCTTTCCTCTCTCAAAAGCAAGCTCATCACCGTCGTGAATCGGCTGACCTCCGCCGCCCACGCAGCCGCCAGGGCAAGCCATGATTTCCACAAAATCATAGTGCTTTTCACCCTTTTCAATGCTTTCAATCATCTTGCGGGCATTTCCCAGTCCGTTCGCCACACCGATGCGCAGATTGGTACCGTTAAGCTCAAAATTCGCCTCAATAATACCCGTTTCCTGGGAAGTGGCTCTGACCACATCAAAAGCATCCGGCGGACAATTTACACCCATAATGGCATAATATGCCGTTCTGAGGGCTGCCTCCATAACGCCGCCCGTCGCACCGAAGATAACGCCCGCACCGGAATAGTCATGGAACAGGCGATCCGGCTCCACACCCTTTAAGTTCTCTATCTTAATGTGAGAAGCCCGCAGCATGCGCACAAATTCCCTTGTGGTCAGGGCAATATCCGTATCATTTCCGGCATACTCCTGATGGAAAAGTTCCATTTTCTCCGCCTCGCCCTTTTTGGCAAGACAAGGCATAATCGCCACGGAAACGATGTCCTCCGGTTTTCTGCCGATGCTCTCTGCAAAATAAGATTTCATCACGGAACCGAACATCTGCATCGGGGATTTGGCACTGGATAAATGCTTAATCAGATGCGGATACTGGCTCTTGATAAAACGCACCCAGCCCGGACAGCAGGAGGTAAACATAGGCTTGTCCTTCAACTCGCCGCTGCTGAAACGTTCAATAAACTCATAGGCCTCTTCCATAATGGTCAAATCCGCGGAAAAAGAAGTATCAAATACATAATCCGCACCCATTCGCTTCAAGCCTTCAAAAATCTTATTCACATCGGCTTCTTCTCTGCGCAGTCCGCTGTCCTCCGCCCATGCCGCTCTGACGGCCGGTGCTACCTGTACCACAACCACCTTATTCGGATCGGCCACGGCTCTCCAAAACTTCGCCGTATCATCCCTTTCCACCAAAGCCCCTACCGGACAATGGGTAATACATTGACCGCAAAGGGAGCAGTCCGCATCCGTAATTGTCCTTGAGCCGGAAACATTCACCGTACTTCTTGCACCGGTTCCCTCCAGCTCCCATACATTAAGGCTCTGCATTTTGTCGCAGACTTGAATACAGCGCATGCATTTGATACACTTGGTGGAATTTCTGATAAGCGGAAACTCTCTGTCCCAGGCCTGTTCCTCCAGCACTTCCCCGTATAAGGTTTCCCGAATGTTCAAGTCGTTGGCAAGGGTCTGCAAAGAACAGTTGCCGGAGCGCACACAGGTCGCACATTTGCAATCATGCTGGGATAATATCATCTGCACCGTTCTGTACCTGTCCAGTCTGACGCGGGGACTGTCGGTGTGAATTACCATTCCCTCTTCCACGGAGTTGTTGCAGGAGGTCACCAGTCTGTCTATACCTTCCACTTCCACCACGCATACCCGACAGGCAGCGATTTCATTCAAATCCTTTAAGAAGCACAGCTTCGGTATCGGAATGCCGGCACCCTTTGCCGCTTCCATAATGCTCGTACCCTCCGCCACGCTGATATCTATATTATCAATACGCAAATTTACCATAAACTCTCACGACCTCCCTTGAAAATACCGAAACCATAATGGTCACAGCGCAGGCATCTGCTGCACTCCTGCTGTACCGCCGTTTCCGGCATGCATAATTCAATTTCGTCAAAATCGTTCTTTCTCTCGCAGGCCTCGCGCTCGCCCAGCTCCACTCTGGCGCAGGCAGGTCTGTCATCCTTATTCGGTATCGGTATTTCCACGTCACAGCTGATTTCATGCCTGTAACCCAGATACTCGTCAATATTGGCAGCCAATACCTTGCCCGCCGCAATCGCCTTGATCACCGTTGCCGGTCCGGATGCACAGTCGCCGCCGGAGAAAATATTCGGCAAATCGTCAAATCCTCCTGTCGGAAGGGAGAAAATCTTTCCTCTTGCCACCGGAATACCCGCATCTTCGTAATGCTTGGTTTCGATGTCCTGTCCGATGGCTACCACGATATAATCACATTCTATAAACTCATCCGGTTCACCGGAAGAAATTACCATTGCCCGTTTATCCTTAATTTTGGAAATCATCTGCGGCGTTACCCAGATACCCTTTAACTGACCGTCCACAATTTCCAACTTCTTCGGTGCCTTTAAGGTTAAGAGCTCTACGCCCTCCGCCAAAGCGCCCTCTATCTCCATCGGAAGAGCCGTCATATCCGCCGTCCTTCTTCTGTACAGACAGCTTACCTTTTCACTGCCCAGTCTGACTGCCGTTCTGACCGCATCCATCGCCACATTTCCGCCGCCGATGATTACGGTTTTCTTTCCTTCCAGCCTCTCTGCCTGACCCAGTCCCACCGCTCGCAAAAACTTCACGGCGGAAACCACATGCTCGTGATCTTCACCCTCCAGGCCCAGCTTCTTATCCGTGGAGGCACCGATGGTAATCAAAGTTGCGTCATACTGCCTGCTCAGCTCATTAAAATCGACATCCACACCGATTTTAATGCCATGCTTTACCTCAACGCCGGTCTTTAAGATCGCCCGAATATCCTCATCCAGCCTATTCTTCGGCAGTCGATAATTCGGGATGCCGTAACGCAGCATACCGCCCAATTCCGGCAGCATCTCATAAACGGTGGTCTGGTGCCCCATCAGCTGCAAATAATACGCGGCGCTAAGACCTGCCGGACCTCCGCCGATAACAGCAATCTTCTTTCCCGTAGACGGCCCGCAGACAGGAGGATCCACCTCTCCGGCGTAGTCGGAAGCCACTCTTTTGATACCCCGGATATTGATGGCATCGTCGATCATATTCCTTCTGCAGCGCTCCTCACAAGGATGCTCACAGATATAGCCGCAGGTTGTCGGCAAAGGATTATCCTTGCGAATCAGGCGAATAGCGTCCTGATAACGTCCTTCCTTAACCAACGCAATGTAGCCCGGTATGTCGATACCCGCCGGGCACAAAGAAACACAAGGCACCGGCTGGGTATTTAAGCAGGTACAGCGTCCGCTGCGGATATGCTCCTCATAATCATCTCTGCAATATCTTACGCTCTTATACACCATCTGCGCCGCCTCGTAACCGATGGCGCAATCCGCCGTTTCATAAATGGACTTCGCCGTTTCCTCTATTAAATCAATACAGGACATATCCGCCTTTCCCTTTAATACATCCGTAACCAGATGCTTCAGCTGCAAAAGTCCTACCCGACAAGGCACACATTTCCCGCAAGTCTGGGAATGGCACATTTCGATAAAGGCCCTTGTAGTATCCACCGGACACACACCGGAAGGACCGGACTCTATTCTGCGGCTTAAATCCTCGTATATGTCTTCCACGATAAGTTGTGAATTACTCCTGGAATGAAGCTCTAATCTGCTCATATCAAATCCCCTCTCCTTATTGATATTGTCTATGCGAAAATTGTATGATATTTACAATATATAAGCAAGTTTCGTTTATTCTTTGACAACTGCAATATTTTCTATCATAAAACTAGGAAATGCTCCATATTTTTGTATATTTATCAAAAATATGGAGCATTTATTTTGTGCACTTATTATATAAGAAAAGCTTTTTCCCGAATTTGAAAAACAATTATCAAACGAATTTAAAAACAAAACAAACAAAAGAGTATACAAAATTTTGTATATACTATATAAACTCCTCTTTTTTCAAACGACTGGACAAAATACCGATAAAAGCCAGGGTCAAAAAAGAAGCAAGACTGAGAGCCACTCCCATTCGCAAGCCTTCCGGCTCATAGCGCATGACAATCTCATGCTCCCCCGCCGCCAACGGAATCCCGATAAAAGTGTCCATATACGCATAGTAAGAACTCGGATAACCGTCCACCTCTATCTTCCAGCTTTTGTCATAAGGAACCGAAAGGAATAAATCTCCTCTTTTTGCAGCATTGACCTGCAGGCTGATTTTTCCCGCCTCATACTGTTTCATGCTGACTGCACCGGGACTTAATTTCTCATAAATCCTTTCCAAAATCTCGTAATGAAAACGATATACCTTAGCCTTGACGTACTTATCCCCTTCCTGCGTTATACGTACCTGGGTTCCCGGCTGCAAATAACCGAGCTCAATCAAGTATCTGCGGTTCATATTGTCAAGGGTCTTGGTATCCCGTCCGTCTATATGGACTTCTATTTCATCCATATTGGCATCCGGAATATGCGCATAGTATTGTCCCGCCTCCTCTGCCGTAAAGCTGAATTCCTTGACCTCTTCATCCACACTCAGCTGTTTCAAAATCGGAGCCCCCACAAGCAACTCAGACAGGTCATTCTGTACGGCAATCGGATTTCCCAGACTGCGGTTCCAGTTTTCTCCCATCTTATGGTAATCCACAAAACCGAGAGGCAGCACGTAAGGATTCTCATAGATATAAGACTGATTGGCATCCGCCACACTTTTTAAATACGGACTGTCCTGCTCCTCTTCATAAATACCGTAGCGCACCGCCAGCAAAGAATCCAGCAAGGGGGTCTGCCCATGAATGGAATAAATATTGGTAGAGCTGTCATTGCCCACTCCCTTTAAAAACTTGCTGACTCTTTCATAAGCGGTGGACGAAAAAATCGACACACTGTTGTAGTTCATAAAAGCGCCGTCATCCCTGGTCTTTCGTTTGATTCGCTCATAGCGATAAAAGGGATCATCTATCTTCTGCAACAAAAAGCGGATATCCGAAGTATTTTCCAGATAGGCGGAACGTGAAGCTCCCGCTCCGCCGGACAGTGCCACATTCCCCGCCAGCTCCGCATACAGCAAAAAAAACAACAATGCCAGCAAGGGCGTTTTGCCGCCCGTCTTTTGGTATACCGCCAGCAAAAGCCCGTAGGCGCACAACAGAGCCAAGGAAAGGTAGTATACGCCGAAATGAATTTTCTGTTCCGTTCCAATCAGTTTTTGACATAGCAACACAAAAACCACGGAAACAAAAAGGCTGGTATAAATCGCCCTGCTCTCCACAAATTCGATATGCTCCATGGCACGAAAGCCCATATACAACACAAGGAAAATATACAGAAAACTGTTTCGGGCAGGCAAAGAGTTGGGAAAATGAAAACCGTGCCAGATATAGTCAAATACATTGATGCAAAAACTTGCTACCAAAATCAGGAGCAAAATACTGTACGAAACCTTCTCCCGCAGCCTTATCCTGCCGTTCATATAATACAAGGGCAAAAGCAGCAACAGAAAAAGGCCGCTGTAAATGTTAGGCTCCTTACCCTCCAGCATCTTCGGCTCCAACATGGTCAGATGCCTGACCAGCATATCCATCCAGGTAAAATACTGCTCAAATTTTTTCGGAAAAGAAAATTCT